>NZ_CALXHK010000018.1:0-43308 GCF_944388085.1 Candidatus Allofournierella excrementigallinarum
GCGGTCAGCTCGTTGTTGATGGCGTTCTGCAGGTGATAGCCGATGTAGCCCTGGCTCATGGCCCCGCACTCGGGGAAAGGCATGTCGGCCTTGATGGCCCCCGCCGCCGCGGCGGTGGAAAGGCCCAGGTTGATCATGCCCACCTGGGGGCCGTTGCCGTGGGCGATGATGACCTGGTGGCCCGCCTCGATCAGGTCCACGATGGGCTTGGCGGTGCCGGTGACCAGCGCCAGCTGCTCGGCGGGGGTGTTGCCCAGGGCGTTGCCGCCCAGGGCAATGACGATCTTAGACATGTCGAATTCTCCTTAAAGATTTTGAGGCTCAGGCTTTTTCATAAGCCTCGGCGCAGGCGGCCACGGCCTTTTCGAAGCAGAGGACGGGCGGGTGCACGATGCCCGCGCCCACCTGGCCCACGCCGGCCTCCTTGTGGGCCATGCCGGTGTTGATGACCGGCAGGATGCCGCTGGCCAGCACCTTGCGGATGTCGATGCCGGTGGCGGCCCCGCGGAAGTCCAGCGGGGGCAGCGAATAGCTGGGGTTCTCGGAGGTGGTGATGTCGTACATCTGGGTGCTGTAGGCCAGCGCGTCGGACACGCTGCCGCCCACGAACTGCACGATGGAGGGGGCCGCCGCCATGGCGAAACCGCCGATGCCGGTGGTCTCGGTGATGGCGCTGTCGCCCAGGTCGGGGGCGGCGTCGGTCTCGTCAAAGCCGGGGAACATCAGGCCCTCCACCATCTGGGCGGGGCCGGTGAACCACATATCGGCGGGCATGCCGCTGACCTTGATGCCGAACTCCACGCCGTTGCGGGCCATCACGGTGACCACGGTGGACTTGGGCACGCCGTGGGCGGCCTCCAGCATGCTCTTGCAGGCGGGCATGGACAGGTTGAGGAAGTAGTGCTCGTTGCCCCGCATGAAGGCCAGGGCCTTCTTGGCCGCCGCCTGGTCGATAGAGTCGTCCAGGAAACAGGGCAGCAGGTCGCGGATGAGCAGGGCGGTGGCCGCCTTGTTGCGGTTGTGGCACTCGTCGCCCATGTTCAGCGCCTGAGCGATGAGGTTCTTCAGGTCCACGCCGCCGGCCAGGGCGATGACCTGTTTCAGCACCGGCATGAACTCGTTCTGGATGTAGCGCAGGCGGTCCAGCACTTCGGGGCTGTTGGCGCCGAAGCGCAGCACCTTGCCCAGGCCCTCGTTCACGGTGGCGTAGCTGCAGTTGCCGTCGGTGACGTTCTTCACCACATGCACTGGCATGCTGGGGGAGATGATGCCCGCCATGGGGCCCACGGCGTGGTGCTCGTGGCAGGGCGAGAAGGTGATCTCGCCGCTGGCGGCAAGGGCGTCCGCCTCCTCGGGGGTGGCGGCCAGGCCCTCGTACATCAAAGCGCCCATGATGGCGCCCCGCATGGGGCCGCACATGTCCTTGTAAGCGACGGGCGGGCCGGCGTGGAGGATGGTCTTGGCCGTCATGCCGGGGATGACCCGGATGGCCTGGTCGATGTCCACCAGCACCGGATGGGCGTTCTTGATCTTCTCGGCGGCGATGCGGTTGGCCTCGTCCACCTCCGGGTCCTCCAGCAGGCGGTCCAGCGCGTCGATGAGCACCGGGTCGCCGCCGGCGGCGGGCTTCCAGTCCACATGCAGGCAGGGCACCTGCTGGCGGGCGATCTCTTTCTGGAACAGCGGCGTGCCCACGTTCAGGATGTGCAGCTTGCTGCCGAACAAATTCTGTTCGCTCATTTCCCTTACCTCCCATTCACCGCGGCCAGCGCCATGCGCACCGCATCCAGGTTGCTGGCGGCCACCAGAACGCCCGCCTCTTCCAGCGCGGCGCGCTGGGCGGCATAGTTCTGGAAGTCGCTGTCGGTGCCGAGGATATAGCCCACAAAGAGAACCTCGCGGCCGGCGGCCCGGTTCTTCTCCCGGGCGGCGCGGATGGCCTCCAGCGCCACGCCCGCCGGGTCTTCGTGGGAGCCGTAGCCCAGCTCAAAGTCCAGCAGCACCACGGCGGTCTCGGGGTCCAGCGCCTCCGCCAGCAGGCGGTCGTTGCGCAGCTCCGGCTCGATCATCGGGTGGGGACGGCCCACGGTGAAGGCGTCGTCGCCCAAGTCGATGATGGTGTGCGCCTCGCTCACCGCCAGGTCCTTCATCTTCTGTTCGGGCTTTTTGGCCACATTGCTGTAGACGGGGCTGCACTCCTTGGCGATCTCGTAGAGGGCCTCGGAGGCCAGGGTGCCGCCGCAGTAGAGGCCGCGGATGTACTTCTGCCCGGGCTGCAGGGCCTTGACGCTCTCCAGCAGGGCCGCGGGAGCCTCGAAGGGAGCCTCCTCTTCCAGCGGCTGGCCCTTGGAGAGGGCCACCGCCTTGCGGGCGGCGTCGTCCAGGCTCTTGGCAAACACCGCGCCGGGCACGTCCTCGCCGCCGGCGGCGCCGATGAAGCAGACCACCACCGGCTTTTTGCACCGGGCCACCCGGGCCAGGACCTTCTCCGCCACCTCTTTCACCGGGGGCTTGGAGATCAGCACGATGACGCGGGTGGCTTCGTCGGCGTCCAGCAGGTCGATGCCGTCCAGCATCATGCGGCCGCCGATGTCCGCCGACAGGTCGCGCCCGCCGGTGCCGATGGCCTGGGAGACGCCGCCGCCCAGCCGGTCCACCAGCACGGTGACCTCCTGCAGGCCGGTGCCGGAAGCGCCCACCATGCCGATGTCGCCCCGGCGCACCTGGTTGGCGAAGCACAGGCCCACCCCGTTCAGGATGGCGGTACCGCAGTCCGGGCCCATGACCAGCAGGCCCTTTTCGTGGGCCATCTCCTTGAGCTCCTTCTCCTGCTCCACGGTGACGTTGTCGGAGAAGAGCATCACATGCATGTCGTTTTTCAGCGCCTGACGGGCCTCCCGGGCGGCGTATTTGCCCGCCACCGAGATCACCGCCAGGTTCAGTTCCGGTTCGGCCGCCTTGGCCTGGGCGATGGTGCGGAAGGTCTGCTCGGTCTTTTTCTTGCCGCCCTTGCCGTTCGCGGCCAGCAGCACGTCCACCTGCTCGCTCACCTGCCGGCAGAGTTCCTCGCTGTCGGCCCGCACGGCGATGAGCAGGTCGTTGGCGCCGGCAGCCTCCACCTCGCTGTTGGACAGGTCGATGCCCGCCAGCAGCTCCTTGTTCATCTCGGTGGCCATGGAGACCACCGCGTCCTGCACGCCCTCCATCTTCTTGAGCTTGTTGGAGAGGGTCATCAGGGTGACGGAATCGTAATATGCGTTTTGTCTGACACAGATCAGATCAGCCATTGTCTTCACTCCTATTCAGCCGGCTCACAAGGCAAAGGGCCCTGTACACGCCGGAACACATGTCGTAGCCGGAACTGGCCCCCACCGCCAGCAGCGAATCCACCGCCGAGGGCAGGTCTGTCAGCGCCGGGTCGGCGCAGGCGGCGAGCACCGCCTGCAGGCTGGCCCGCCAGCGCCCGTCCAGCGCGCAGGTCAGCATCCAGCCGCCCACCCGGGTGGTGCGTCCGGCGCAGGCGGCCAGGGCTTCTTCCAGCCCTTCAAGCTCCGCCGCTCCGCCGCCCAGCACCCGCAAAGCGGCGTAAAGCCCGGTGAGGATGTCATCGCCCGAAGGGGTCAGCCCCGGGCCGAAGCCCACCAGCCGCCGCACTGCCTCCGCCGGGTCGGCGCGCTGTTCCAGCGCCGCGCAAACGCCGCCCGCCCGCAGCTCGAGAGCCTCGCGCAGCTCCTCGCCCCAGCGGGCGGCGTTTTTTTGCGCGGCGGGCGCCAGCAGCGCCTTCAGCCGGCAGGCAGCGGCGGCGGGGTTCGGAAGGGGCAGCGCCCGCGCGCCGAAGCGGCAGTCGCACACCTTCGCGCCGGCAAAAGCCAGCCGAAGCCCGTCCGTCTCCAGCACGCCCCGCTCCCAGCGGACGGCCTGCCCGGGCGAAACGCCCAGAGCGGAAAAATCCGCGCCCTCGGCCAGGATGGCGCAGGCGGGGCCGCTGTCCGGCGTGGGATGCAGCACGGTGAAAAACAGCCCCTGTGTCTCCACATTGACACTGTGACGGTAAACACCGCGCACCACGCCCTCGCCGGGCGTTTGCAGCCGCCGGTGCAGCAGCTGCTCCAGGCGCGTCACATCGATGGTTCGGTCCACTGGGCTCACCTCCCGGTCCTTGCAAAGACGCGCGGGGCGGTCAGCCACCCCGCGCGCTTTCAGGCCCGCTTATGCGTGCTCTTTTTCTTCTTCCGCCAGCACTTCCGGGTCGAGGACGTTGTCCTGCTTGCGGTAGTAGGTCATCACCACCAGCACAATGGCCATGCCCAGGTAACCCATGGTCATTGCCGGGCCCACGTTGATGCCGAAGGTGGCCGCGTGGATGATGCCGAAGAAGGAGAGCACCGCGCCGATGCCGCAGTAGACCGCGGCCTTCAGATAGTGCTTGTCGATGACGTAGATGACGATGGAGGCCAGCAGCATGGCGATGATGATATCGCCCTTGCTCAGGCGCAGCCAGCCCAGATAGGGCACGCCGTTGCCGCTCATCACCGCGTTGGTCACGTTCGCCACGCCCTCGGAGGCCACGTCGGAGATGACCACGGTGAGGTTGGAGCCGGCGGCGGCCAGCGCGCTGTTCACCGCGGTGATGGTGGAGTCGATCTTGCCGGCCAAAAAGCTGCCGATGTAGGGCAGGAAGGCCAGCACGATGGCGGGGATGTGGCGGGCCTTGGCGGTGGAGAAGGCCTGGTTGCCGATGACCATGCCGATGTAGATCAGGATGGGCAGCAGCGCCACCAGAGGAATGACGGCGGACACCAGGGCCAGCAGGCCGGTGAAGGCCAGCACCAGGATGGCCGCGCCGGTGAGGAAGGAGTAGCCCACGCGGGCGCCGGTGGCCTTCCAGCCGGGATGGCCGATGTAGATGATGGTGGGGAACACGCTGCCGATGCAGGCGCCCAGGATGGTGAGGATGGCGGGCACGCTCATGCACAGGGCGACGGGGTAGTGCTCGCCGGCGGCGTCGGCGCTTTCCAGGTTGTCAAGGCTCTCCAGGAAGTCGTAGATGCCCAGGGGGATGGCGGCGGGCAGGAAGGGAGCGATCTGGGCGAAGCCGATGCCGAAGAGGTTCACGGTGAGGCCGGGGATGGGGATGCCGAAGTCCTGCACGGCGGCGGTGACGTCGGCGGGCTGCAGGTAGCCGGTGGCCCAGGCGATGGCGGTGCCCACCAGGATGGCGAAGGCGCCGGCGGGCATGTTGAAGGGCAGCCGCTTGTGGGCCATCCAGCCCACCATCAGGATGATGAAGCAGACCAGGCCGATGTAGGGCGCGCCGAACACTTCACCCATGGGCACGCCGGAAATGAAGGTGAGGGCAAAGCCCGCCAGAGCACCCAGCATGGCCGAGCGGGGGATGTGCTTTTTCAGGGTGGGGCCCACGAAAGCGCCCACCAGCATGATGATGCCCTCGATCAGGTTCCACACCACGCCGGTGGCCCAGGCCACGGTCCAATCGCCGGTGGCGGCGTAGGTGGGAAGGATGACCGCCAGCGCCACCGCGAAGTAGTGGGGCACGCTGAGGCCGTAGGGCATGGCGGTCACGTCGCTGCGGTTCTCCTTCACCGACATGCGGCGGGCGAACCAGCCCAGGATGAAGTTGCCCAAAGCGATGCTCAGCGCCGCGCCGGGCACGATCTTGCCGAAGACGATGTCGCCGGGCATGGCGATGCCGGAAAGCAGGCCCACGGCGGTGAGGAAGTTGGTCAAGGAGTTGGAGAACAGGCCGAAGAAGCCGTTCAGGTCGCCGGATGCCCACAGCGGCGTGCCGACCGTTTGTTTCGCGTTGTTCATTATGTATTCCCCTCTCAAGTTAAAGCGTTGCGGGTCAGGCGTTCAGCGCGGCGATCACCTTGTCGGAGGTGGTGGCCCAGCCGAAGATGCCGCCCTGCTGCCAGATGTTGCGCACCGCGGCCTCGTGGTCCGCGGGGTCGAAGGCGGCGGAGCAGTCGCTCAGCAGCAGGCAGTCGAAGCCCCGGTCGTTGGCGGAGCGGATGGTGGTGCTGACGCACACATGGGTGGTCACGCCGCAGACGATCAGCTTGGTGATGCCCTTGTTGCGCAGGATCAGCTCCAGGTCGGTGGCGTAGAAGGCGTCCTTGCCGGGCTTGTCGATGATGGGCTCGCCCTCGATGGGGTACAGCTCCTCCACGATGTCGTGGCCGTACTCGCCCCGCACCAGGATGCGGCCCATGGGGCCCATGTCGCCGATGCCGGCGCCCTGCTTGCGGCCGCGGTTCAGCTTGGCGGGCGGGCAGTCGCTCAGGTCGGGACGGTGGCCCTCGCGGGTGTGGATGACCATCATGCCCTTTTCACGGGCGGCCTCCAGCATGGTCTTGACGGTGGGGATGATGCCCTTGGTCAGGGCGATGTCGTTGCCCAGCTTTTCGCCGAAGCCGCCGTGCTCGCAGAAATCGCGCTGCATGTCGATGATAACGAGGGCGGTGTGTTCCAGGTCAAAGTCGAACTCGTAGGGCAGTGCCTGGGCGGAATAGGTCTTCATATGGGTCTCCTCCTTTGATGTGGGATGTCATGCCGCGGGTGCGGCGTCGTCGGTTTGTTCGGAACGGCCGGAAAAGCGGAAGATCAGCACGCTGATCACCGCCACCAGCAGATAGCCCGCCACGGCGGACGGCTCCTGGGCCACCCCCACGCCGTTTGCGTGGATGACCCCGAAGAAGGTGAACACGGCGCCCACGGCGCA
This sequence comes from Candidatus Allofournierella excrementigallinarum, assembly GCF_944388085.1. Taxonomy (NCBI): domain Bacteria; kingdom Bacillati; phylum Bacillota; class Clostridia; order Eubacteriales; family Oscillospiraceae; genus Allofournierella; species Candidatus Allofournierella excrementigallinarum. The sequence goes on from NZ_CALXHK010000018.1 coordinate 6,743, forward strand.
GGCGGCCAGCACGCCTTTGAGGTTGCGCTCCAGCATGAACACCAGCAGCGAAGCCCAGAGCATGCTCACCAGGATGTTGCCGTTGCCGGTGATCTCAAAGCCGCGGTAGTAGATGCCCGCGCCGCTCAGAGCCTCCAGCCCCACGGCGGCGGCGCTGGTGCCGGCGGCGGCGAGGGCGTTGTCGATCTGGGTGATGCCCCAGTCAGCCAGCCAGGGCAGCAGCGCCAGGATGACCGCCGGGAAATGGGCCTTGGGCACATGCTCAAAGGCCTGGGAGCCGATGAGGATGCCGATGTAGATGAGGATGGGCTGCAGCGCCGCCATGGGCACGATGTTGATCATGACCGAGGTCATGCCGAACACCGAGATCAGCAGCACCGCCAGGCCGTTCATCCAGGAATAGCCCAGCCGCGCGCCCACGCTCTTCCAGCCGGGATGGCCGATGTACACCGCGGTGGGCACCACGCTACCGAACAAGGCGCCCAGAATGCTGGTGGCGCCGTCCGCCAGCATGACCTGGCGGGTGTCGTAGGAGTCGCCGGCAACGGCGGCGCTCTCCAGGTTGTCCAGCGTTTCCATGAAGTTGTACATGCCCAGGGGGATGGCCGTCACCAGATAGGGCGAGGCCGCCTTGAAGCCGCCCAGCAGCGCGTCCAGCGCGGGAAGGGGCGCGTAGACCCCCATGTTGGAGAAGGACTCGGTCAGGGCCGCCGGCTCCATATAGCCGGACACCCAGCCCAGCACTGTGCCCAGCAGGATGGCCACCAGGCCCGCCGGCAGCTTGAAGGGCATCCGCATCCTGGCCACAAAGCCCAGCAGGATGACCGCGAAGCTGGCCAGGGCGATGTAGGTCACCTCAAAGCTCTGCAGCGCGCCGTTGGTCATGATGCAGGTGATGGACGCGCCCGCCAGCGAGCCCAGCAGGGCCGCCCGGGGCACCACCTTGCGGATGGCGGGGCCCAGCACAACGCCCACCGCCTCCACAACGCCTTCCACAAAGCACCAGGCAACGCCCGCGTACCAGGCAAGGTACGGGTCGCCGGTCTGAAGCTTCACCGGCAGCATGATCATGTAAACGATCAGGAACATGTGGGGCACGCTGATGCCGGTGGGCATGGCCGTCACATCGGTGCGCCCCTCTTTTTTTGCCAGCCGCCAGCCCATGAAGGCGTAGAGCAGCCCCGCAACGAAGATGCTCAGCCCCACCGCCGGCAGCACCCGCCCGAACACCAGTTCCCCGGGCATCTGCACCGTGTAGAGCAAAAGCCCCGTGAGCACCAGCACGTTGGTCAGGTTGTTGGTGAACAGGCCGAAAAAGCCGTCCACATCCGACTTTTGAAACAGCGGAATGGTCGTTCCTCTCACAAAGAAATCCCTCCTTGCACTTGCTCTGAAAACCCTCCTGCAGGAGATATCCCACCCGGCCGGCCGCGGCGTTTGTGCCCGCGCGCCGCCCCCGCGTCGGTCGGCGCGCCGCATCGGCCGTCCGGGTCGTTCCTGCTTTTAATGTTAGCACATCACAGAGCAAAAGTATTTATCTCCCGGTGACAAAACAGCTTGCCAAATTTTGTTTCTCAAAAACAATTGACAGCCCTGCCCGCCGGGGCAAAAGACAAAAAAGAGCCGGCAGGACCGGCTCTTTTTTGTCTTGTTCAGGGCTTGCGCAGGCGGTATATCTTCATGGCGAGGTTCAGGTCCTGGTAGTCGTCCAGGCTTGAAAGGCGCTTGCCCAGCTGCTCTTCGATAAGGCGCTGGCGGTAGCGCACGGTGTTGTAGTGCAGGAACATCTTTTTGGCCGCTTCCTTCAGATTGCCGTTGCAGGCCAGGATGGCGTCCAAAGTGGCCATCAGCTCCATGTTGTGCTGGGCGTCGTAGCGGATGAGGGGGCCCAGAGTGTCGCGGCAAAACTCGGTGAGTTCCCGGCTGCCCGCCGCCGCGTGGAGCACCCGGTAGGTGCCGATGTCCCGGAAATAGAGCGAGCGGTCCTGCCCGGTCTGGCGGGCGATGCGCATGGCGTCCTTGCTTTCCTGGTAGGCCCGGGGCAGCTGGCGCAGGTTCTCCGCCGGGCGGGAAAGCCCCGCCGCGTAGCCGATGTGCAGGCCGGTCAGCACGTCGCCGAAGATCTGCACCACCCGCTCGGGGTTCTCGGCGGCCTTGGCGTCCAGAAACGCCACGATGTACTTGCCGGTGCTGGCCAGGAACAGCGTTTCCAGGCTGCCGCCCCGGGCGGCGGCGGGCAGGGCGCGGTTCTTCAGCGCCCGCAGCACGCTGCCCCGGTCCCCTCCCCGGGCGGGCAGCTGCACGTCCATCAGCAGGATGCTCACCGGGAAGGTGAGCTTCCATTCCAGGGCCTTCGCCCGGGAGGCGGCGATCTGCTGGCTTTCCACCTTGCCGAACAGCAGGTCGCAGGTGAACTCCTCCCGGTAGCGGCGCTCCAGCTCGTCCAGCGCCCGCTGGCGCTGGGTCATCACCCGGAAGGCCATGGCGAACTGTTCCACCCCCATGCGCTCCATGGCGGTGAGGGTGAACCGTTGGCGGCCGGACAAAACGATGTAGCCCGCTTTCTCCGCGCCGTAGTGTACTTTATAGAAGACGGCGCAGCCGTCCTCCAGGAAAAAGCGCTTGTAATCCTCCTCGGAGGAGGTCTGGTCCAGCCGCACCGCGTCGAACACCTGCTGCTGCTCGAAATCGAAGTCCTGGTCCACCCGGTATTCCGCCAGCTTCTCCACCGCCGCGCTGTAGAGGGTGACGTTCTTGCCGGTCTGCATCGCCAGCGCCCGGGCCAGGCCCTCGTACTCCTCGCCCCGCAGCATGATCTCCATCACCTTGTTGTGGATGCCGTCCCGGTATTCCAGCTCCATGCTCTTGCGGTGCAGGCTCTCCTTCAGAAAGGTGTTGATCTGGCTGGAAAAATTGCTGCCCTCCGGCAGCACGATCACCGGAAAGCCCAGCCGGTCCGCCTCTTCCAGGCAGGCGGGAGGCACCCGGTCCACATAGCGGTTCAGCTTGACCCCCAGCCCCGAAAGCCCCAGGCTCACCAGCCGGGGAATGAACACCTCCAGCTTTCTCTTGTCGCTGTGGATGGGGTAGAGGGTGGAGATGAGGAAGTCGCCCTTTTTCACATAGTCCTCGATGTCCGGCACCTCCATGATGGCGATGTCCTCCACCATCCGGTCCAGACCCTGCCCCCCCGCCGCCACCGTGGCACCGCGGAAATGGTCCAGCGCCAGCAGCTCCCGCACTCGCAGCATCCTCGTTCCTCCCCTTCCGGCCCGCGCCCGTTTTGTACCATCTTAGCACACCCGGATGCCCCGCCGCAAGGCGGGCCCTCACGACGGCCAGCGCCGCCCCTGGGGCAGGCCCCAGACCTGCACCGTTTCGAGCAGCGGCGAAAGGGAGATGTCCCGCGGGGTGACGGGCCAGCCGCCGGCCCCGCCGACGTCGTACCCAAAGGCGGCGCAGGCGCACCACACCAGATGGGCGCACTGGGTGGCGGGCGGGCCGGCGCTCTCCCCCAGCCAGGGCAGGCCGGAAAACAGCCCGTAGGGCAGGCCCGCCAGGTTTTCCCGCGCCCAGTCGGCCATGCGGGCCCGGCGCGCCTCGCTTGCCCCTTTAAGGCGCAGCACCGCCACGGCGGCCTTGTCCTGCCAGGTGGAGAGGGGGCTCAGCCGGCTGGGGCAGCCCAGGCTGTAGGCCTCCAGCACCAGGCCCTCCTGCGCGTCCACCACCAGCGCCGCGTGGCCGTTGCGCCAACCGCCGCACCGGCTGGAGGGGGTGAGCAGGATGTCCCCCTTTTCCAGCGGGGCGAACTCAAAATCCCCCTCGGTGACCTCCAGCCGCACCACCGCCGCCCCCTTCACCGTTTTCCAGCCGCAGGGGGCGAAGTACCGGGCCTGAAAGTCCGCAAGCTCCCCGCCCCGGCCCGCTTCCAGCAGGGCGTCCACCGCCGCCGGCCCGAGGCCGGTCTGGGCAAGCAGCAGCGCGTAGTCGGCTTTCCCCGCCTCGGCCCGCGCCACCACCCCCGTCAGGTCCACCATGGGGTAATCGGGCAAGGCGTGGGCGAAGCGGGGCGCGCGGCCCGCCCACACCGCCGCCGCTGCCGCCAGCCCCAGGGCCAAAACGGATGCCGCCAGCCTCTTTTTCATGCCGCCGCCCCCCTTCCCTGCTGATAGCATACCGCCCCGGCGGCGAAAAAATGCGGCGGGCCTTGACACAAGGCGGCGAAAGGGGTACACTGTTTTCACAAAAGCTGTGAAAAAGAGCAGTACGCCGGCAAACGGCGGCCCAGCGAGCGGGGGACGGTGCGAGCCCCGCCCGGCGCCCGGCGGAAGGAACACTTTGGAGCTGCGCGCCCCAACCCGCTTTGAAAAGCGGCAGTAGGGCGCGACGTGGGCGGCGCGTTAAGCCGCGACGCTTAGATTTTGAGCGGAAAAGGGGCCGTGAAAACGGCAAGTTAGGTGGCACCGCGGATCCGGCAGCGATTCGTCCTAATGAAGGGGACGAACCAGGCTGCCGGTCTTTTTTTACCGTTTCACCGCAGAGCAAACGGAAACACACCTTATGAAAAAGGAGAGGGAACAATGGAACGCATCATCATCAAAGACCTGCTTTCCCGCCCCCCTGCCGACGGCGCCGTCGTGACCGTCTGCGGCTGGGCAAAAACCGTGCGGGACTCGAAAAACATCGGCTTCATCGAGCTGAGCGACGGCTCCTGCTTCAAAAACCTGCAGGTGGTGTTTGAGGCCGCCAAGCTGGAAAACTACAAGGAGGTGGCCAAGGCGGGCGTGGGCGCCAGCATGCGGGTGACCGGCCGCGTGGTGCTGACCCCCGGCGCAAAGCAGCCGCTGGAGGTGAACGCCGACAGCGTCCAGCTGCTGGGCAGCTGCCCGCCGGAGTACCCCCTGCAAAAAAAGCGCCACACCGTGGAATTTCTGCGCACCATGCCCCACCTGCGCCCCCGCACCAACACCTTTGCGGCGGCCTTCCGGGTGCGCAGCACCGCGGCCTGGGCCATCCACCGCTTCTTCCAGGAGCAGGGCTTCGTCTATGTGCACACCCCCCTCATCACCGGCTCCGACTGCGAGGGCGCGGGCGAGATGTTCCGGGTGACCACCCTGGACCTGAACAATGTGCCCCGCACTGAGGACGGCAGGGTGGACTGCTCCAAGGATTTCTTCGGCCGGGCCACCAACCTGACGGTGTCGGGCCAGCTGGAGGGCGAGGCCATGGCGATGGCCTTCGGCAACGTCTACACCTTCGGCCCCACCTTCCGGGCGGAGAACTCCAACACCCCGCGCCACGCCGCGGAATTCTGGATGATCGAGCCGGAGATGGCCTTCGCGGACCTTTCCGACTTCATGGACAACGCCGAGGCGATGGTGAAGTACGTCATCGGCTATGTGCTGGAACAGTGCCCCGACGAGCTGGCCTTTTTCAACCAGTTCTTCGACAAGGGCCTGCTGGAGCGGCTGAACGCCCTGGTGGGCGCCGACTTCGCCCGGGTGAGCTACACCGAGGCGGTGGCGGTGCTGGAAAAGCACAACGACCAGTTCCAGTACAAGGTGGAGTGGGGCGCCGACCTGCAGACCGAGCACGAGCGCTTCCTCACCGAGAAGGTGTACGGCAAGCCGGTGTTCGTGACCGACTACCCCGCCGCCATCAAGAGCTTCTACATGCGCGCCAACGACGACGGCCGCACCGTGGCCGCCGCCGACATGCTGGTGCCCGGCGTGGGCGAGCTGGTGGGCGGCAGCCAGCGCGAGGAGCGGCTGGACCGGCTGGAGGCCAGGATGCAGGAGCTGGGCATGAACATGGCCGACTACAAGGAATACCTGGACCTGCGGCGCTTCGGCAGCGTGCCCCACGCGGGCTACGGCCTGGGGTTCGAGCGGCTCATCATGTACCTCACCGGCATCCCCAACATCCGGGACGTCATCCCCTACCCCCGCACCGCCGGCGGCTTCTGAGCCGCGGCTCCCAAAAAGCAGAAAAGCGGCGGCCTCGCGTTTGCGAGGCCGCCGCTTTTGTTGATGTGTTTTACTGCGCCACGGGGGTGATGGAGGCGATGGAGTCTTCAAAGGCCTCGGCCCAGCCGACGGTCATGTCGGTGTAGGTGAAGGTGTAGGCCCGGAGGCCGGCGCGGAGGCAGGCTGGGAGGCCGGCGCAGACCCGGAGGCCGGCGCGCCGCCTTTTACAGACGGTATTTCTTTTTCAGCTGCTGCAAAAACTCTTCCAGCTCCCGCGCGGCGGCGGGCGGCAGGTCTTTTATGTATAAAAAGGCCGCGCCCTGGCGCTCCTGCGGCTTCTGCCTGTCCGTAAGGCCCATCAGATAATCCATCGATACTTCAAACCGCCTTGCAAGCAAAATTTTTGTCTCGTCGTCCGGGTCGGCAAGCCCCCGCTCCCAGCCGGACACGGTGTTCAGCGAAACGTGCAGCTGCTGCGCGAACTGGCGTTGGGTCAGCCCGGCGTCCTTTCGCAGCTCTGCCAAACGATCTCCGCGCATGGTTTCGTCTCTCCCTTCTCTCCCCCGCGGCATGCCGCGCACACTGTTTTTGTGTTCGTTTCTTTGAAAAACATAACATTATTTTGTTTTTATGCTTGAAAAACACATTATTACTGTGTATAATTTTGGTTAACACACAAGATCATTGTGTGTTAATATTGCGCAAATACTGCAAGATCGGGAGGAACTTATGAAACGGAAACTTTTGACGCTGGCGCTGTGTGCGGCGCTGGCGCTCTGCGCGCTGCCCATGGCGGCGTTTGCGGACGACTCTGTCGCCGCCATCGGCGACGAAAAGTATCCCACGCTGCAGGCGGCGGTGGACGACGCGCCTGACAACATCCAGATCACCATCACCCTGCTGGGCGATGCCTCCGGCGACGGCGTGATAGTGCCCAGCAACAAAAATATCACGTTCGATCTGGCTGATTCCACCTACACCGTAAGCGGCAAAACCGTCGGCTCGTCCGGTACCGAAACCAACGGCTTCCAGCTGCTGAAAGATTCGACCATCGTTTTCAAAAACGGCGGGATCAAATCCACCAGCGACACCTGCAACGTGCTGATTCAGAACTACTCTAACCTCACCCTGGAAAACGTAACGCTGGACGGCCAGCAGCTTGCGGCCGGGGCGAATTCCTACGTCCTCTCCCACAACAACGGGTCCGCCAAGCTTCTCGGCAAAACCAGCATCACCGCGCCCGACGGCGGCGTTGCCTTTGATATGTACTACTGGCCGTCAAACGGCTATAGGGACGGCGTAAAGGTCACCGTGAACACCACCGGCACCATCACCGGCAAGATCGAGTACACCAAGGACAGCATCTCGACAGATGCGGATGCCGCGGAAAAGAATGTGCTCAACATCGAGAACGTCAAACACGAGGGCGCTTTCAATGTGCCGGTAAGCGGCGCGAACATCACCGTTTCCGGTGGCACTTTCTCCAATAAAGTTCCCGATGCGTACCTGAAAAACGGCTTTGCCCCCACCCTGGGCGCCGACGGCAAATACACCGTGAGCGCCCTCTATGTGGCCCAGGTCGACGGGAAGAATTACACCGACCTTGCCAGCGCCCTGACCGCCCTGGCCACCGCCGAGAACAAGACCCTGGTGCTCAGCCCCAGCCACCCCGACGTGCCCATTGAGGTGGGCGCTCCCCTGGTCATCAATGTGGAGGGGGCCATCGTCAAGGGCGGCATCCTGCAGCCCTCCGCCAACTTCACCCGCAATGACCAAGACGGCAGCGTGATCACCGTCACCGCCAACAATGTCACCCTGGACGGCGTCACCGTGGACGCCGGCGCCGTGGACGCCGGCGCCGTGAAGTACGCCGTGCAGTTTTACAATGTCAACGGCGGCAAGGTGAGCGGCGGCACCATCAGGAACGACGGCTGGGCCGGCATCCTGCTGAACGGCAGCACCGCCACCGTCACCGGCACCGCTTTTGACCTGTCCGGCAGCTGCTACGCCGCCATCGAGCTGGGCAAGGGCAGCGGCGTGACCACCGACCCCAACCTCACCCTGGCCGGCACCGTGAGCTTTGCCAACAGCAACACCAACACGGCGGATGCGAACCGGCTGATCTGGGTGGACCTTGACCCCAACAACGACAACGAGAGCATCCCCGCGGGCATGGTGACCGCCAACAACCTGACGGTGAAGACCAGCGCCGGCGACATGACCTACGACGCCAACGGCTTGCTGGTGACCAAACCCGCCCCGCAGCCCGAGGAGCCCGACGAGCCCTCCGCCCCTGCCGCCACCCCGGCCCCCGCGCCGGTGCTGGACTCCACCCCCAAGACCGGGGCGGTGAGCCTCTCCCTGCTGCCCCTGGCGGGCCTCGGCCTCGCCGCGCTGGGCGCTGTGAGCCGCAAGCGCCGCTGAGGCGGCCCCCGGCCCAGCCTTTTCCGGCCCGAGAGGGGCCGCCCGCCGGGCGGCCCCTCTTTCCCGTTTTCACCCTGTAAAGGAGCCTTTTATGCCTTTCGACCCCTCCAAACTCAAAGCCCTCCTTCTGCGCCGCCTGCCGCTGGTGTGCTTTTTGGCGGCGCTGGCGTGCTTTCTCGTGTTTGGCGGCCTGCTGCTGCGCCAGGCCCTGGGCGGCGGCCAGCCCCAGCCGCCCTCCCTGCCCGCCTCCTCCGCCTCTTCCGCCTCTTTCCCCGCCGCCTCCGCCGCCTCCGCCGACCCCTGGGCGCTGAACGAGGAGGGCATCCTGAACGCCTACGCCCCCTACTACGAGCAGAACCCGGACATGATCGGCTGGCTGTCCATCGAGGGCACCGTCATCGACTACCCGGTGGTGCGCACCCCCGGCGACAACGAAAAATACCTGCGCCTGGGCTTTGACGGCGCCTACGCCACCGGCGGCACCCTGTTCCTGGACGAGCGGTGCGACCCCGGCGTGGAACAGGTCACCGCCAACCAGATGATCTACGGCCACGACATGCACGACGGCACCATGTTCGGCAAGCTGCACCTTTATGCCGGCGAGGAATACGGCAAAGAGCACTCCCTCATCCGCTTCGACACCCTGTATGAGGTGGGGGAATACCAGCTTCTGGCCGCCTTTTACACCCAGGTCTACTACACCACCGACACCTGCTTCAAGTACTACCAGTTCTTCGACGCGGAAAACGAGGCGGAATTCAACAGCTATGTGGAAAACGTGAAGGCGCTGGCGGAATACGACACCGGCGTGAGCGCCGAATACGGCGACACCCTGCTCACCCTCTCCACCTGCTCGGACCACGTGGAAAACGGCCGGTTCGTGGTGGTGGCCAAACGGGTGCGCTGAGGCTTTTTCCTCTGCTTTTCCCCATCGCCCCGCCCGGCCTTTTGGCCTTGGGCGGGGCTTTTTTGTCTTTTTTTGCGCCGTTTGCGCCGAATGGTTACAGCCCGGTGACAGCCTGCGCGCCATTTCTGTGGCATTTTGCACAAGAATTTTCCTTGCAGCGTTTGCATACTGATGAAAATGACTCGAACGCCTTGCAAAACGCAGTTCGGGAAGCTATAATGAACTTGCTTGGAAACGTTTCCGGCAACGTTTTTTTGCAGCAATTCCGCCGGGGGAAGCGAGGGCGACGCCGCTTTGACCATCAAGGACATTGCCCGGGAAAGCGGCTACGCCATCAGCACCGTGTCCCGGGCGCTGAACGACCACCCGGACGTGAGCGAAGAGGCCAGGCGACGCATCGCCGCCATCGTGGCGGCGAAGGGCTTCGTGCCCAACTCCAACGCCCGCCAGCTCAAGCGCCAGCAGGCCAAAAGCGTGGCCTTCATCGTGCGCGGCACCTCCAACCTGTTCTTTGCGGGCATGCTGGTGGAGCTGCAGCGCCTGGTGGGCGAAGCGGGCTACGAGGGCGTTGTGGAATATGTGGGCGAGACCGCCGACGAGGTGGCCGCCGCCCAGCGGGTGTGCCGGGAGCTGAAGCCCCGGGGCATCATCTTCCTGGGGGGCGACAGCCGCAACTTCCGCAAGGGGTTCGGCAAGATCGGCCTGCCCTGCGTGCTGGCCACCACCGTGAGCGACGAATTGCAGTTCGAGAACCTCTCGATGGTGGGCGTGGACGACCGGGCCGCCGGCAGAGCGGCCATCGACTATCTGGTGGAGCGGGGCCACCGGGACATCCTGGTGCTGGGCACCGACCCGGAGTGCTCCAGCCCCGGCAAGATGCGCCTGGAGGGCGTGCGCCAGAGCTTTGAGGCCCACGGCATCCCCTTCGGCCCGGCCCGCTTTTTGCAGGCGGAGTTCAGCATGGCGGGGGGCCACGCCGCCATGAAAGCCTTTCTGGAGGCGGGCGGCCGGGCGAGCGCGGTGTTCGCCATGAGCGACGTCACCGCCATCGGCGCGGTGCGGGCCATCCTGGACGCGGGCCTCTCGGTGCCGGGGGACATCTCGGTGCTGGGGTTCGACGGCATCCCCATGGCCCGCTTTTACAACCCCCAGCTGGCCACCATGCGCCAGCCCGCCGCCGAGATCGCGGGCCAGAGCGTGAAGCTGCTTTTGCGCTGCATCGAAACGCACCAGCCGGCGCGCACGGTGCTGTTGCAGGCCGAGCCGCTGGACGGCGAGTCGGTGCGGTCCATTAAACATCGGTAAGCGAAGCGGAACGTCCGCTTTTGTTTAAAATCGCCCCGCAAGGGGCCACAAAAAAAGGAGAACACATATGAAAAAGGCACTTGCACTCGTGCTGGCCGGCGTCATGGCCCTGAGCCTGGCCGCCTGCGGCAGCACCCCCAGCAGCACCGCCACCTCCGGCGGCGATTCCACCGGCACCAGCACCCCCGCTGCCGCCGGCAAGGTCTATTACCTGAACTTCAAGCCCGAGCAGGATGAGGACTGGCAGAACCTGGCCAAGGTCTACACCGAGCAGACCGGCGTGCCCGTGGAGGTCGTGACCGCCGCCTCCGGCACCTACGAGACCACCCTGATGGCCGAGATGGGCAAGTCCGACGCGCCCACCCTGTTCCAGGTGAACGGCCCCGTGGGCCTGGCCAACTGGAAGGACTACTGCTATGACCTGGCCGGCAGCGACATCTACAGCCAGCTGACCAGCGACACCTACGCCCTGAAGGAGGGCGACGTCGTTTACGGCATCGGCTACGTGATCGAGAGCTACGGCATCATCACGAACAAGACCCTGCTGGCCGAGGCGGGCTACACCGTGGAGGACATCCAGAGCTTTGAGGACCTGAAGGCCGTGGCCGAGGACATCACCGCCCGCAAGGACGAACTGGGCTTCTCCGCCTTCACCAGCGCCGGCATGGACTCCTCTTCCGACTGGCGCTTCAAGACCCACCTGGCGAACCTGCCCATCTACTTCGAGTACCAGGATGAGGGCATCACCAGCACCGACGCCATCAAGGGCACCTACCTGGACAACTACAAGAACATCTGGGATCTGTACATCAACAACGCCACCTGCGAGCCCACCGAGCTGGCCGCCAAGACCGCGGACGACAGCCTGAACGAGTTTTTGGCCGGTGAAGCCGTGTTCTATCAGAACGGCTCCTGGGAGTATGGCAACGTGACCGGCGAGGGCAAGTTCACCGACGACGACCTGGCCATGATCCCCATCTACATCGGCGTGGGCGACGAGGCCAACCAGGGCCTGTGCACCGGCACCGAGAACTACTGGTGCGTGAACAACATGGCTTCTGAGGAAGACATCCAGGCCACCCTGGACTTCATCAACTGGTGCGTCACCAGCGAGGAAGGCACCACCGCCATGGCCACCGACATGGGCTTCGTCATCCCCTTCAAGGCCGCGCAGGAATCCGCCAACCTGTTCGTCAAGACCGACGCCGAGATGACCGCCGCGGGCAAGACCCCTGTGTCCTGGAACTTCACCACCATGCCCTCTGAGGAGTGGAAGAACGTTCTGGGCACCGCCCTGACCGCCTACGCCGCCGGCACCGGCAGCTGGGACGACGTTGTCACCGCCTTCGTGGACAACTGGGCCGCCGAGTATCAGCTGGCCAACGGCTGAACCCTGCGATGAGAATAAATGGGGGAGCCTCTCGCTCCCCCATTTTTCGGTGCGGGCCCCATTGTAAGGAGGGATAAAAAGCGGCATGAACAAAACACTGAAAAAGTATTTCCCGATCTTTGTGCTGCCCACGCTGGCGGCCTTCGCGATCGGCTTCCTCATCCCCTTCGCGGAGGGCATCTATCTGTCGTTCTGCAAGTTCACCACGGTGAACAACGCCAAATGGGTGGGCATTTCCAACTATGTCACCGCCCTGAAGGACGAGGCCTTCCTGCACTCGTTCTGGTTCACGGTGGCCTTCACCGTGGTCAGCACCATCTCCATCAACCTGCTGGCCTTCGCCGTGGCGCTGGTGCTCACAAGGGGCATCAAGGGCACCAACATCTTCCGCACGGTGTTCTTCATGCCCAACCTCATCGGCGGCATCGTGCTGGGCTACATCTGGCAGATCCTCATCAACTGCGTGCTCAGCATCGTGGAAGAGCCCCTGCTGGGCCTGAACACCCCCGCCGGCTACTGGGGCCTCATCGTCCTGATGGCCTGGCAGCAGGTGGGCTATATGATGATCATCTACATCGCCGGGCTGCAAAACGTCTCGCCCGACCTTCTGGAGGCCGCCGCCATCGACGGCGCCAACAGCTGGCAGACCCTTGTCAAGATCAAGCTGCCCATGGTGATGAGCAGCGTGACCATCTGCCTGTTCCTGACCCTGACCAACAGCTTCAAGCTGTTTGACCAGAACCTCTCCCTCACCGCCGGCGAGCCCAACCACGCCACCGAAATGCTGGCGCTGAACATCTACAACACCTTCTACGCCCGCTCCGGGCCCCAGTGGAAGGGCATCGGCCAGGCCAAGGCCGTGATCTTCTTCGTGGTCGTGGTCATCATCGCGCTGGTCCAGCTGCGGGCCACCCGCTCCAAGGAGGTGCAGCAATGAACAATCTGAAAGCGAAACACGCCCTCAACATGGCGTTCACCGTGGTGTTCGCCGTGCTGGCGGTGCTGTATGTCTACCCGGTGTTCATGATCCTGATCAACTCCTTCAAGGTGGAGACCGCCATCAGCACCAGCACCGTGTTCCAGCTGCCCACCGCCGACACCTTTGCCGGCGCGGCCAACTTTGTGGCCGCCGTGGTCAGTCAGGGCTTTTTGCAGAGCTTTTTCTACAGCGCCTTCATCACCGTGACCTCGGTGGCGCTGATTCTTCTGTGCTGCTCCATGTGCGCCTGGTACATCACCCGCATCAACGGGCCCATTTCCAAGGCCATCTACTACCTGTGCGTGTTCAGCATGGTGGTGCCCTTCCAGATGGTGATGTTCACCCTGGCCCAAACCGCCGACAGCCTCAAGCTGAACACCCCCTACAACATCTGCATCATCTACCTGGGCTTCGGCGCGGGGCTGGCGGTGTTCATGTTCTGCGGCTTCGTGAAGAGCATCCCGCTGGAAATTGAGGAGGCCGCCACCATCGACGGCTGCAACCCCCTGCAGACCTACGGCCTGGTGGTGCTGCCCATTTTGAAGCCCACCCTGATCTCGGTGGCCATCCTGCAGGCCATGTGGGTGTGGAACGACTACCTGCTGCCCACCCTGGTGCTGGACATCCGCAAATACCGCACCATCCCCATGCTCATCCAGTACTTCCGCGGCAGCTACGGCCGGGTGGAGATGGGCCCCATGATGGCCTGCATCCTGCTGACCATCGTGCCCATCATCATCTTCTACCTTGCCTGCCAGAAGTACATCATCGAGGGCGTCGTTGCCGGCGCGGTGAAGGGATGAGAGCCGCGGGCGTCCTGCTGCCCCTTTCCAGCCTGCCGGGGCCCTGGGGCATCGGAACCCTGGGCGAAGAGGCAAAGCGCTTCGTGGATTTTCTCGCCGCCGCGGGCCAGAGCTACTGGCAGATCCTGCCCATCGGCCCCACCGGCTACGGCGACAGCCCCTACCAGAGTTTTTCCGCCTTTGCGGCGAACCCCTATTTCATCGACCCGGCCCTGCTGGAGGCGGACGGGCTGCTGGAAGAGGGCGAAGCCGAAGCCCTGGGCTGGGGCGGCGATGCGACGAAGGTGGACTACGGCGCGCTCTACCGGGGCCGCCACGCCCTTTTGAAAAAGGCGGTGGACCGGCTGGAGCCGGAGGACGAGGGCCTGGCCGCCTTCTGCGCCGAGAACGCCTTCTGGCTGGAAGACTACGCCCTGTTCATGGCCCTGAAGGGCGAAAACGGGCAGAAGAGCTGGCTGGACTGGCCCGACCCGGTGCGCCTGCGCCGGCCGGAGGCTCTGCGCCGCGCCGCCGGGCGGCTGGCGGGGCCGGTGCGCTACTGGAAGGGCGTGCAGTACCTGTTCCACCGCCAGTGGACGGCCCTGAAGGCCTACGCGAACGAGAAGGGCGTTTCCATCATCGGCGACATCCCCATCTACGTCTCCCCCGACTCGTCGGACATCTGGGCCGGGCCCCGGCTGTTCCAGCTCACCGCCGACCGGCGCATGGCCGCCGTGGCGGGCTGCCCGCCGGACGCCTTTGCCGCCGACGGCCAGCTGTGGGGCAACCCCCTCTACGACTGGGACTACCACTACACCACCGGCTACGCCTGGTGGGTGCGCCGGCTGGCCCACGCCTGCACGGTGTACGACGTGGTGCGCATCGACCACTTCCGGGGCTTTGAGAGCTATTTTGCCATCCCCGCCGGCGAGCCCACCGCCAAAAACGGCGTGTGGCGCAAGGGGCCGGGCATGGCGCTGGTGCGCGCGCTGCACAGGCAGCTGCCAAACGCGCGCATCATCGCCGAGGACCTGGGCTATCTCACCCCCGAGGTGAAGGCCCTGCTGGAGGCCAGCGGCTACCCCGGCATGAAGGTGCTGCAGTTCGCCTTTGACCGCCGGGAGGCCGGGGACTATATGCCCCACAACTACATTTCCAACTCGGTGGTCTACACCGGCACCCACGACAACACCACCACCGCCGCCTGGCAGGCCGAGGCCGACCCGGAGGACGTGGCGCTGGCCCGGGCCTACATGGCCTGCGGCGAGGGCGAGGCGCTGGTGGACGCCTTCATCCGCACCGCCTTTGCCAGCGTGAGCGACACCGCCGTCATCCCCATGCAGGACTGGCTGGCCCTGCCCGCCTCGGCCCGGATGAACACCCCCAGCAAGGCCGGGGGCAACTGGCAGTGGCGGATGGCCCCCGGCGCGGCAAGCCCCGCGCTGGCCCGGCGCATCCGCGCCCTGACCGAACTCTACGGGCGGCTGGCCCGCTAAAGCCTTTCGTTTGTGATCCCTCCTCCCGCCCCGGGCGGCGGGCCGAAGCAGAGCGCGCCTGCGCCGGCCCCGCCGCCCGGGGCGGATTTTGTCTTTTTATTTTCACAATTTCGTGCTACAATAATTTTTAACGGCCTTTTTGGGCCGAATCCCCTGTTTTGGAGGCCCGCTTCATGCGCACACTTGTCTGGTTCATCTATTTCTGGGGCTACATGCTGCTTCATCTGCCCGCGCTGCGCCGGGGCCTCAAGGCGCTGGAGGCGGGCGACTGGGCCGCGGCGGACGCCCTGGCCGCAGAGCACGTGCCCCGCTGGGCCGGCCGCCTCTTGAAGCTGGCGGGGGTGACGGTGACGGTGGAGGGGCTGGAGAACATCCCCAAGGGGAGGCCCTGCGTGTTCGCGGGCAACCACCGCAGCTACTACGACATCCCGCTGGTGCTCACCCAGCTGGACGCGCCCCACGGCCTGGTGGCAAAAAAAGAGGTGGCAAAGCTCCCCCTGGTGCGCAGCTGGATGCGCCTGTTGCACTGCGTCTTTCTGGACCGGGAGGACCCCCGCAAGGCCATGGCCGCCCTGAACGAGGCCATCAGCCTGGTGAAGCAGGGCTACTCCCTGACCATCTTCCCCGAGGGCACCCGCAACAGGGGGGCGGAGGGCAGCCTTCTGGAATTCAAGAGCGGCGCCTTCCGGGTGGCCACCAAGGCGAAGGCCCCCATCGTGCCCCTGGCCATCACCGGCAGCCGGGACATCATGGAAAACCACCACATGTTCATGCACCCGGCCCATGTGACCATCCGGGTGCTGGAGCCCATCGAGACCGAGGGGCTCACCAAGGAGGAGATCCGCGCCCTGCCCCAACGCACGGCGGACGTCATCGCGGCGCATCTGCCCGCTGACAGCGGCAACCGCTGAAAGGAAGGTCGTTTATGGCAAGCGCCCGCTACACACTGAACATCAAACCCGAGGACCTGGAGCCTGAGCAGCCCCGGGAACTGACAAAAAAGGAAAAGGCCGCCAACTGGTGGTATTATCACCGGGTGCATGTGTTCATCGCCGCCGCGGTGCTGGCGGTGGCGGTCTGGCTGGCGGCGGACTTTTTCGGCCGCACCCTGCCGGACTACCAGATCGCCCTGGTCACCGAGCAGTACATCCCCGACGCCGTGCTCTATGAGCTGGGCGGCGCTTTGAGCGCCTTCGGGCAGGACCTGAACGGCGACGGGCAGGCGGTGGTGCAGGTGAACGGCTACCAGCTTTCGCTGGGCGGCGAAGCACAGGAGAGCGGCGCTTTTGCCCCGTCCTCCTCCGCTGTGCCCGCCACGGTGGACGTTTACACCCAGATGGCGGGCATGACCACCCTTTCCGGCGACTTGACCACCCGCACCAGCCTCATCTTCCTCACCGACGACCCGGAGGCCCTCCAGAGCTCCTTCGAGCTGCTGGCCGCGGCGGACGGCAGCCTGCCGGCGGAGGGCGCGGGCCTTGAGGGGGTGGAGCTTTTCGCCTTTCCCGACTGCCCGGCGCTGGCGGGGCTGGCTTTGAGCGAGGAGACCCGCGCCTATCTGGACGGCTTTTACATCGCGCGCCGGGGCTTTGCCGGGGGGCAGACGCTGGCGGAATACCCGGAGGAAAACCAGGCGCTTTATGAAATGCTCACCGCCGGGGCCGCCGCGCAATAAGTTCAGCATCAAAAAACGCGGCCTTCGGGCCGCGGCAAAGGGGAATGACCGATGGGATTTTTCAACCGCAACTTTGACCGGCCGGGGCCGGGCGTTTCCAAGGACGCCCCCCGCAAGACCGGCCCCGCCCGCTTTTTTGAGGTGCTGGGGCGCGACTGGGGCAGCTTTTTCAAGGCCAGCCTTCTGTGCCTTCTGGGCTTCGTGCCCTGGACGCTGCTGGTGGGCATCGGCGTGCTGGGCCAGAACATGATCTTCACCCTGCTGGGCGGCCTTGTGGGCGGCGTCATCGCCGGGCCCGCCCTGGCGGGCATGCACGACACGGTGCTGCGCTCGCTGCGGGATGAGCCGGGCTTCTGGTGGCATGTCTACAAGCGGGCCTTCAAGAACAACTGGCGGGCCTCCATGGCCCCCGGCGCGCTGCTGGGCGTCCTCACCGCCGGGCAGCTGTTCATGTTCTGGTGCCTTGCCATGGGCCTTGTGTCGCTGAACCTTGTCAGCGCGGCGCTGCTGCTGCTGAATCTGCTCATCACCGGCATGTGCGTGCCCTTTGTGTTCGGCCAGCTGGTGATGATGGACATGGGCCTTGCCACCCTTTTGAAAAACAGCCTGTTCCTGGCGCTGGGCCACGGGCCGTGGGCCCTGCTGATGGCGGTGGTGCAGATCGCCTACTGGGCGGCGATGCTGCTTTTGTTCCCGGTGTCGGTGCTGGCGCTGGTGCTGCTGGGCTTTGTGCCGGTGACGGTGTTCTGCCAGCAGATCGCCTGGCGCATCATGGACAAGGTCTTCGGCCTGGAGGACCAGTTCCGCAAAAAGCGGGAGGCCCAGCTGGCGGAGGGCACGCAGGAATGAAGCTGCCCGCCTTTCTGCGCCGGGGCCCAAAAAAGGCCCAGCGCCCCCTGAGCGCCCAGCTGGGCAACCCCTACCGCCCCATCTTTGGCCGCGAGCGCCGCTTTGAGGAGCTGGTGCGGGGCAAAAAGGCGGACAAATCACATAAGAAGCCGTGAACCCCGGCGGGCGGCGCCCGCCGGGATTTTTTTATTGTGCAGCAGGCCCGTTTATGGTATACTTTACTGCGACAGAGCAAAAAGGGGGTTCGAGGATGAGCGAGCTGGACGAGGCGCGCCGCACCATCGACGAGGTGGACCGGCAGATGGCCGCGCTGTTTGAGGCGCGGATGGCCGCGGCCGGGCGGGTGGCCGCCTACAAGGAGGCCCACGGCCTGCCGGTGCTGGACGCCGGGCGGGAGGCCCAGGTGGTGGAAAAGAACCTGGCCCTTTTGAAAAACAAGGACCTTGCCCCCTATTATGCCGACTACATCAAGCACCAGATGGCCCTCTCCCGCCAGTACCAGACCAAGGTGCTGGGGCGGGACAAGGCGGCTTATCAGGGGGTGGAGGGGGCCTTTTCCCACATCGCCCTGACCAATCTCTTCCCCCGGGCCCGGGCCGTGGCCTGCCCCACCTTCGGCGGGGTGTTCGAGGAAGTGGAAAGCGGCCGCGCCGCCTTCGGCGTGCTGCCCTTTGAGAACAGCCACGCCGGCGACGTGGCGGCGGTGCTGGATCTGTGCTACGCCCACAGGGGCATCTTCGTCACGGCGGTGTACGACCTGCCGGTGCGGCAGAACCTGCTGGGCCTGCCGGCAGCGCAGCTTTCGGACGTGCGCAGGGTGTTCAGCCACCCCCAGGCCATCGCCCAGAGCGAGCGCTTTTTGAAAAGCCTTTCCCTGCCCGCCGAGAGCTGCGCCAACACCGCCATGGCGGCAAAGCGGGTGGCCGAAGGGGGCGACAAATCGCTGGCGGCCATCGCCAGCGCCGAGACCGCCGCGCTCTACGGCCTCAAAGTCCTGGCGGCGGACATCAACTCCGACGGCGACAACACCACCCGCTTCATCGTCATCAGCCGCACCCGGGCCGCCGCAGGCGACCGGTTCAGCCTTCTGTTCACCGTGGAGCACAAGGCAGGCATGCTGGCCCGGGTCATCCAGGCCATCGGCGCGGCGGGCTTCAATATGGAAAGCATCAAGAGCCGCCCCAAGCCCGGCGTGCCCTTTGAATATTATTTTTACGTGGAACTGGTGGGCCGCACCGACAGCGACAGCGCCCGCGCCTTGCTGAAAGAGCTGGAAAAAGTGTGCGACACGGTGCGGGTGCTGGGGGTCTATTCCCGCAGCGCAAAAGAGGAAAGGGTGTAAGCAGATGAAACTGACCATGCGCCTGGGCGCGCGAAGCTACGACATCATTTTGAAGCGCGGGGCGCTGAAAAGTCTCTCCGCCCTCATCAACCTGAACCGCAAGGTGTTCATCGTCACCGACAGCGGCGTGCCCGCCGAATATGCCGAGGCTGTGCGCGCCCAGTGCAGGGAGGGCTTTATTTACACCGTGCCCCAGGGCGAGGGCAGCAAAAGCCTTGCGATGTATCAAAAGCTGCTGGAGGCCATGCTGGACGCGGGCTTCGGCCGCTCCGACGCGGTGGTGGCCGTGGGCGGCGGCGTGGTGGGGGACCTCGCGGGCTTCGTGGCCGCCACCTACATGCGCGGGGTGGACTTCATCAACTGCCCCACCACCACCCTCTCCCAGATCGACTCCTCCATCGGCGGCAAGGTGGCGGTGGACCTGGGCCGCACCAAGAACATCGTGGGCGCCTTCTGGCAGCCCAAACTCGTGGTGGCGGACCCCGACACCCTGGCCACCCTGCCCCGCCGCCACTTCGTGAACGGCCTGGCCGAGAGCGTGAAGATGAGCCTGACAAGCGACGCGGAGCTGTTCCAGATGTTCGAGACCTGCGACGTGGACGCGGAACTGGAGACCATCATCCGCCGCAGCCTGCTCATCAAAAAGAGCGTGGTGGAGCGGGACGAGACCGAGCAGGGCCTGCGGGCCATCCTGAACTTCGGCCACACCCTGGGCCACGGCATCGAGGCGGTGAAGGGCGTCGGCGGCCGGCGCAAAACGGGGCTTTACCACGGCGAGTGCGTGGCCCTGGGCATGCTGCCCATGATCGAGGACCGCCAGCTGCAAAAGCGCGCCCGTGCGGTGCTGCGCAGGCTGGGCCTGCCCTGCCGCGCGGCCTACAACAAGGAAAAGGTGCTGGGCTACATGCTGCACGACAAAAAGGCCCGGGGCGGCCAGATCACGCTGGTGAAGGTGCCGGGCCTCGGGTGCTGGCGGCTGGACAGGGTGCCGGTGAGCGAGCTTGAAGCCATTGTGATGGGGAAGTGACGAGATGAGCAACTCTTTTGGCGGCGCGGTGAAACTGACCATCTTCGGCGAAAGCCACGGCCAGGCCATCGGAGCGGTGCTGGACGGCCTTGCCGCCGGCCACCCGGTAAACGAAGCATACATCGCCTTTCAGATGGACAAGCGCCGCGCCAAAAAGGACGGCCTTTCCACCGCCCGCGCCGAGGCGGACAAGGTGCGCATTTTGAGCGGCGTGTATAACGGCTTCACCACCGGCGCCCCGGTGACGCTGGTGATCGAAAACCAGAACGCCCGCCCGGGCGACTATGCCAAAACCGCGGGCCTGGCCCGGCCCGGCCACGCGGACTTCACCGCCCATGTGAAATACGCCGGCTTTGAGGACCCGAGGGGCGGCGGGCATTTTTCCGGCCGCGTCACCGCCGCCCTCACCGCCGCAGGGGCGCTGTGCCAGAGCATCCTGGCGGCGAAGGGCGTCCTTATGGCCACCCACATCGCCCGGGTGGCGGGCGTTTCGGACGCGCCCTTCGCCTTTGAGGAAAGCGCCCTGCGCGCCCAGCTTGCGGCGCTGGAGGCAAACACCGGCTTTGCGGTGCTGGACGAGGCCGCCGGGGCCGGGATGCAGGCGGCCATCCGCGCCGCCGCCGCCGAGGGCGACAGCGTGGGAGGCGTTTTGGAAACGGCGGTGCTGGGCCTGCCGGCGGGCCTGGGCGAGCCTTTCTTTGACAGCGTGGAAAGCGTTCTCTCCCACCTGCTTTTTTCCATCCCGGCGGTGAAAGGGGTGGAGTTCGGGGCGGGCTTCGGCTTCGCGGGCCTTCGGGGCAGCGAGGCCAACGACCCCCTCGCCGTGAAGGATGGGCGGGTGACGGCCCTTTCCAACAACGCAGGCGGGGTGAACGGCGGCATCTCGAACGGCATGCCTCTTGTTTTCCGCAGCTGCGTGCGGCCCACCCCCAGCATCTACAAACCGCAGCAGACGGTGGACCTGGCCAAAAACCAGGCGGCCACCCTTCAGATCCAGGGCCGCCACGACCCCTGCATTTTGCACCGGGCGGCCATCGTGCAGACGGCGGCGGCGGCCTTCGGCCTGCTGGACCTGCTCACCCGGAACGGCGGCGGCCAGCGGCAGGCCGGGCGGTAAGGGGGCGCGGGAAGTATGGAATACGGGCTCATCGGCGCCACCCTCAAGCACAGCTATTCCAAGCTCATCCACGAGCAGCTGTACCCCTGCGACTACAAACTCATCGAACTGCCCTGCGAGGCCGAGGCGCGGGAATTCCTGGAAAAGCGGCCCTTCAAGGCCGTCAACGTGACCATCCCCTACAAGCAGCTGGTCATCCCCTACTGCGCCGTGCTGGACGAAAAGGCGAAGGCCATCGGCGCGGTGAACACGGTGGTGAACGAAGGCGGGGCGCTCCACGGCTTCAACACCGACTTCGACGGCTTCGCCTTTCTGGCGGCGGCCCACGGGGTGGAGTTTTCCGGCCGGCGTGTGCTCATTTTGGGCACCGGCGGCACCAGCCGCACCGTCACCGCGGTGGCGAAGGCGGCGGGCGCATCCGAAGTGCTCTACGCCAGCCGCACCCCCGGCGAAGGGCGCATCTCCTACGCCGAGGCCCTTTGCTGCGGCGCGCAGGTGGTGGTGAACACCTCCCCTGCCGGCATGTACCCGAACAACGGGGCGCTGGCGCTGGATGTGGCGAAGATGCCCGGCCTTGAGGCAGTGCTGGACGCGGTGTATAACCCCTTCTCCACCCGGCTGGTGCAGGCCGGGCGGGCGGCGGGGGCCAAGGCCGCCGGGGGCCTCGAGATGCTGGTGGCCCAGGCGGTGTTCGCCGCGGCCCTCTTCACCGGCACCCGGCCTCAGACAGAGCGCATCGCCCCGCTGGCCAAGGCCATCTTTGCCCAAAAGGCCAACATCAGCCTCATCGGCATGCCCAGCTGCGGCAAGACCACCATCGGCAAACAGCTGGCCAAAGCCTTTTGCAAAAAATTCGTGGACCTGGACGCCGAGATTGTGAAGGCGGCGGGCAGGCCCATCCCGGCCATTTTTGCCGAGGACGGGGAAGCCGGCTTCCGGGATTTGGAACAGCGCGTCACCGCCCGCTTCGCAAAAGAAGGCGGGCAGGTGCTCTCCACCGGCGGCGGCGCGGTGCTGCGCAGCGAGAACGCGGCCGCTCTGCGCCAGAACGGGCCGGTGGTGTTCATCGACCGGCCGCTGGAACTGCTCTGCACCGGGGGCGGCAGGCCCCTTTCCACCGACCGGGCGGCCCTGGCCGCCATGGAGCAAAAGCGCCGTCCTCTTTACGAGGCGGCGGCGGACATCCGCATCCCCAACGACACTGACGTGTTCCGCAAAGCGGCAAAGGCCGCAGAGGAGGCATTGCATGCGTATTTTGGTACTTAACGGCCCCAACCTCAACCTGCTTGGGGTGCGGGAGCCGGGGCTTTACGGCACCGTGGACTACGACGGGCTCCTTGCCCTCATTCAGAAGGAATGCGACGCATTGGGCGTTCAGGCGCGCTTTTACCAGTCCAACCACGAGGGGGACCTGGTGGACGCCATCCAGGCCGCGCGGCTGGACTGCGACGGCATCGTGCTGAACCCGGGGGCCTACACCCACACCAGCATCGCCATTCTGGACGCGCTGAAGGCGGCGGCCCTGCCCGCCGCCGAGGTGCACATCACCGACATCAACCGGCGGGAGGAATTCCGCAGGGTGAGCTACGCGGGCATGGCCTGCCAGGCCCACTTCATCGGCCAGGGCCTTGCCGGGTACCTGAACGCCGTGCGCTGGCTGGCCGAAACCCACGGCAAATAAGGGAAATCGCAACATAAGGGAGAGAGAATCACATGATCATTTCCACCAAAAAGGGCACCCCCCAGGAGGAGCTGCAAAAAATCATTTCCGGCTTCGAGGCCCAGGGCCTGGAGGTCACCCTCATCCGAGGCACCGACTACAACGTCTTTGGCCTGGTGGGCGACACCACCAAGATCAACGACAAGGTGGTGGCTGCGAACCCCTGGGTGGAGAGCGTCACCCGCGTGTCCGCCCCCTACAAAAAGGCCAACCGCCTGTTCCACGCCGCCGACACCATCGTGGATGTGGCCGGCGTGAAGGTGGGCGGCCAGGAGAAGGTGGTGGTCATCGGCGGGCCCTGCAGCGTGGAGTGCGAACAGCAGGCGGTGGACATCGCCAGGGCGGTGAAGGCCGCCGGCGGCAGGATGCTGCGGGGCGGCGCCTACAAGCCCCGCACCTCGCCCTACGCCTTCCAGGGCCTTGGCACCGAGGGCATCCTGGACCTGGTGAAGGCCCGGGAGGAAACGGGCCTGCCCATCGTGAGCGAACTGATGAGCGAAGACCGCATCGGCGAGTTCGAGGAGTATGTGGACCTGGTGCAGATCGGCGCGCGGAACATGCAGAACTTCCAGCTTCTGAAGGCCGTGGGCAAAATGCACAAGCCCGTGCTGCTCAAGCGGGGCCTTGCCAACACCATCGAGGAGTGGATCATGAGCGCCGAGTACATCATGGCCGGCGGCAACGAGAACGTCATCTTCTGCGAGCGGGGCATCCGCACCTTCGAGCCCTACACCCGCAACACGCTGGACCTGTCGGTCATCCCCATCATCAAGGAGAAGACCCACCTGCCCATCATCATCGACCCCAGCCACGCCACCGGCAACTGGCGCTATGTGGAGGCCATGAGCCTGGCCGCCGTGGCCGCCGGGGCGGACGGCCTCATCATCGAGGTGCACACCGACCCCGAGCACGCCTGGAGCGACGGCGCCCAGACCTTAAAGCCCGAAAAATTCCGTCAGGTCATCGAAAAGTGCCGCGCTGTGGCCCACGTGGTGGGCCGGGACATCTGACAAGGAGAATCGTTTCATGGAAAACCACGCCCCGCTGGTAAGCATCATCGTGCCGGTGTACAAAGCCGGGGAATATCTGCCCGCCTGCGTCGCGGGCATACGCGCCCAGACCTTCGAGGGCTGGGAGTGCATCCTGGTGGACGATGGCAGCCCCGACGGCAGCGGCCATCTTTGCGATGAAGCCGCCGCGGCGGACGGGCGCTTTCGGGTCATCCACAAGGAAAACGGCGGCGTTTCCAGCGCACGCAACGCCGGGCTAAAGGCGGCCGGGGGCCGCTGGGTGGTATTTTGCGACGCAGACGACGCCCTGGCCCCCTGCGCCCTGGAGCTGGCGCTGGAGGCGGCGGCGCGCTGCCCCGGCGACCTTGTCTGCTGGCGGCTGGCCCGCAGTGAAGGGGAGCTGCCGGCGGCGGGCTGGCGCGGCCCTGCGGCCGAGACGCTTTACACCGCCTCCCAGCGGCGGGTGTACGCCACCACGGTGGACGGCCACTCCAGCTGCAACAAGCTGTTTGAAACGGAACTTCTGCGCGCCTTCGGCGTCCGCTTTGACGAAAGCCTTGCCAAGGCGGAGGACTACATGTTCGTGGGGGCCTTTCTGGATTCCTTCTTCGCCGCCCGGCCCGACGCGGCGGTGCGCCAGCTGGAAGCGCCCCTCTATTACTGGCGGGTGAACCCGGAAAGCGCCACCAACAAGCGGGTGGCCGGCGACCGCCGGGGCCGGGTAGAGTGGGACCCCGAGGAATTCCGCGGCTACGCCCGCCGCCTGGCGGAGGAATACGCCGAGACCCGCGCCGCCATGAACGGCTGGCAGGGCATGGCCGAAGAGGACCTGGCCCCCCAGCTGCGCACCTATCTGCGGCGGTTTGCCTTCGCGGTCTGGGCGGCGGGGCAGCTGGGCGAGCGCCTGCCCGCGGACTTTTTCACCGCCGGACCGGTGGCTGAGCTGCTGGACCTGATGCGCCGCCACCGCTTTTTCACCCCCTATTACCTTCTGTTCCGCCTGCGGCTCGAGGGACTCATCGCCCGCTGCTACGAATCGGAGGAAAGCGGGCGGATGACCCTGTACCGGCGGCTTTACACCCTCACCTATTACACGCTGCTGCTTACCACCGGTCATCGCTGGAAGCAGGCGTGAGGCCTTATTCAACTCACAAAAAAGGAAGCTGATACCATGCTGGCAACCATCCATCCCGGCCCCATCGGGGGCGTTGTGGCCGCGCCCCCCTCCAAAAGCATCGCCCACCGCACGGTGCTGGCGGCGGGGCTGGCGAAGGGGCTTTCCCGCATTTATAATCTCGACCCCAGCCAGGACATCGCCGCCACCCTGGCGGCGGTGCGGGCCTTCGGCGCAAAAGTGAAGCTCACCGAGCGCTACGCCGACATCGAGGGCCGGGGCGGCTTTGCCACCATCCTGCGCCCGGTGGACTGCGGCGAGAGCGGCAGCGCCCTGCGCTTTCTGGTGCCGGTGCTCAGCCTCACCGGCCAGCAGGTGGAATTCACCGGCAGAGGGCGCCTCTTCCAGCGGCCGATGGACGTTTACCGGGACATCTTCGCCGCCCAAGGGCTGCTTTTCTCCCAAAGCGACAAGGGCCTTGTCATCCGGGGCCGCCTTGCCCCCGGCGACTACCGGGTGCGGGGGGATGTGTCCAGCCAGTTCATCACCGGCCTTTTGTACGCCCTGCCCCTGCTTCATAAGGAGAGCCGGCTGGAGATCGTGCCCCCCTTCGAGAGCCGCAGCTATGTGCAGCTGACCCTGGACGTGCTGCGCGATTTCGGCGTGGCCGCCGGCTGGGACGAAGAACGGGAGAACACCCTTTATATCCCCGGCGGCCAGCGGTACCACAACCGCAGCTGCACCGTGGAGGGCGACTACAGCCAGGCCGCCTTCCTGGCGGTGCTGGGCGCGCTGGCGGGCGGCGTGACGGTGACGGGCCTCAAAGAAAATTCCTCCCAGGGCGACGCGGCCATTCTGGACATCCTCGCCGCCTGCGGCGCAAAGTTCACCCGCACGGGCGACGCCGTCGCCTTTGAAAAAAGCGAACTGCACGCCACAGAGATCGACCTGGCCGACTGCCCCGACCTTGGCCCCATCCTGATGGTGCTGGGCCTCTTCTGCGAGGGGGAGACGGTCATCCGCAACGCCGGGCGGCTGCGCATCAAGGAGAGCGACCGCATCGCCGCCATGGAAGAAGAACTGCGCAAATTCGGCGGCAAGCTGCAAAACGATGAGACCACCGTCACCATCCAGGGCTCCGCCCTGGCGCTGCCGGGCCTGCTCTGCGGCCACAACGACCACCGGGTGGTGATGGCCCTGTCCGTCGCGGCGCTGGCTGCGGGCTACACCGCCCGCATCTCCGGCGCCCAGGCGGTGGCCAAAAGCTGGCCGGGATTCTTCGCCGTGCTCCAGCAGCTGGGCGCGGGCATCGAGGTGGAAAAGGAATGAACCAGCAAAGCCGTTTCGTCATCGTGGGCCTGGGCCTTTTGGGCGGGGCCTACGCCCTGGGCCTGCGCAGGGCAGGCTTTGAGCATGTGGCCGCCATCGACCTGAAAGAAGAGGCCCTCGCCTTCGCCAAGGAAAAGGGCTATATCGAAGAGGGCCGCGCCGAGGGCTTCGAAAGCCTGCTGGCAAAGGCCGATCATGTCATTTTTTCGTTGTACCCAACCGCATTTATACAATGGGTAGAAAAATATGGCGCGCTTTTGCCCGCCGGTTGCCTTTGCACCGATGTGTCCGGCGTGAAGGCGGGGCTGGTGGAAAGAGTGCAGGCGCTGCTGCCCGAAGGGGTGGAATTCATCGCCAGCCACCCCATGGCGGGCAGGGAGCGCAGCGGGGTGGAGAACGCCCATCTGGTGGATTTTTCCCCGGCGAACTTCCTCATCACCCCCACCGAAAAGAACACCGAGGCGGGGGTGGCCTTTGCCCGCGCTCTGGCAAAGGCGCTGGGCTTTGCCCACATCCACGTCATCAGCCCGGAAGAGCACGACCGCATGATCGGCTATGTGAGCCAGCTGACCCACGCCATCGCGGTGAGCTTGATGTGCGCCCCCAACGCCGAGCGCTTTGCCGACTACACCGGCGACTCCTTCCGGGATCTGACCCGCATCGCCTATCTGAACGCCCCCATGTGGGCGGAGCTGTTTTTGTGGAACCGGCAAAGCCTTGTGGAGGAGATCGACGCCTTCACCGCCCGGCTGCAGCAGCTGAAAGTCTATCTGCAAAAGGGGCGGCGGGAGGAGCTGGAGGCGATGTTCCGGGCCTCCTCGGCGGCCCGCGCCGCCTTTGACAAAAAAGAGAAGGAGGGGTGAACCATGCCCCGCGCGGAAGGTCAGAAGGGGAAGATCCTCCTTCTGCTGCGCATCCTCGAGCGATACACCGACGAGGAGCATCTCATCAGCGTTCCCCGCATCCTGGAGCTGCTGGAGGCCCAGGGCGTGCCCGCCGAGCGCAAAAGCGTTTATTCCGACATCCAGACGCTGCAGGAACTGGGCTACGACATCGTGCTGCAGCGGGGCCGCTGCGGCGGCTACTATCTGGCCAGCCGCCAGTTTCAGCTGCCGGAATTGAAGCTGCTGGCGGACGCGGTGCAGGCCAGCCGGTTCATCACCCGCAAAAAGAGCGACCAGCTCATCCGCACGCTGGCTCAGTTCGCCAGCGACTGGCAGGCGGCGGACTTAAAACGGCAGGTGTTCGCCTCCAGCCGCATCAAGACCATGAACGAAAGCATCTACTACAACGTGGACGCGCTGCACCGGGCCATCGCCGAGGACAAGCAGGTGCGCTTTGTCTACCAGGAGTGGGATTTGAACAAGCGCAAGGTGGCCCGCCGGGGCGGCAGCGCCTATCAGGTGAGCCCCTGGGCCCTTTTGTGGGAGGATGAAAACTACTATCTGGTGGCCTGGGCCAAGGGCCAGGGCCTGCGCCACTACCGGGTGGACAAGATGGCCTCCATCGCCCTGCTGAACGCCCCCCGCCAGGGCGCGGCGGACTACGACCCCAAACAGATGCAGGACTATGCAAAGCCCATGTTCCAGATGTACGCCGGGCCGGTGAAGCGGGTGCAGCTTGCCTGTGACAACAGCGTCATCGGCCCCATGCTGGACCGGTTCGGCACCGACGTGACGGTGACGCCCCAGCCGGACGGCGCCACCTTCCATCTTTACGCCGACGTGGCGGTGAGCCCCACCTTCTATGGCTGGGTGTGCGGATTTTCCGGCAAGGTGCGCATCGTGGCCCCCGCCGAGGTGAAGGAGGACTTTTGCAGGATGCTGCGCAGCCTTGCCGCCGCCGAGGAGGCGCTGTGAACGGGCCCGGGCCCATCGCGCCGGCGCTGCTGGCGTGGTTTCGGCAAAACGCCCGGGCGCTGCCCTTCCGCCAGGACCCCACCCCCTACCACATCTGGGTCAGCGAGATCATGCTGCAGCAGACCCGGGTGGCGGCGGCGCTGGAGCACTACCGCCGTTTCATGGAGGCCCTTCCGGACGTGCCGGCCCTGGCCGCCTGCCCCGACGAGAAGCTGTTCAAGCTGTGGGAGGGGCTGGGCTACTATTCCCGGGCGCGCAACCTGAAAAAGGCGGCAAAGCTGATCTGCGAGAAGTACGGCGGGCAGCTGCCCGCAAGCTGTGAGGAATTGCAGAAGCTGCCGGGCATCGGGGAATACACCGCCGGAGCCATCGCTTCCATCGCCTTCGGCCTGCCGGCCCCCGCGGTGGACGGCAACGTGCTGCGGGTGTTCGCCCGGCTTTACAACGACAAAGGCAACATCG
Source organism: Candidatus Allofournierella excrementigallinarum (assembly GCF_944388085.1). NCBI lineage: Bacteria > Bacillati > Bacillota > Clostridia > Eubacteriales > Oscillospiraceae > Allofournierella > Candidatus Allofournierella excrementigallinarum. Next base: position 35,496 of record NZ_CALXHK010000018.1, read on the forward strand.
CCGACCCGGCCACCAAGCGGCTGTTCACCCGCCGGGTGATGGACCAGCAGCCCGCCGATGCGCCCGGCCCCTTCAACGAGGCGCTGATGGAGCTGGGGGCGCTGGTCTGCCTGCCGGGGGGCGCGCCCCTGTGCGGCGGGTGCCCGCTGGCGGGGCAGTGCCTTGCCAGGGCGGCGGGCGCCCAGCTGGAACTGCCGGTGAAAACGCCGCCCAGGGCCCGCCGGGTGCAGCCGGTGACGGTGCTGGTGGCACGAAACGCCCGGGGGGAGCACCTTTTGCAGAAGCGGCCGGAAGCGGGGCTGCTGGCGGGCCTTTGGCAGCCCTTCCTCTTTGAGGAACAGCTGACGCTGGACGAGGCCCTCCACCGGCTTGCGGCCCTGGGCCTTTCGGTCAGCGCCGCCCCGCCCCGGCCCCTGAGGCCCGCCAAACACATCTTCAGCCATGTGGAGTGGCACATGGCCGGCTGGCAGCTGGAAGCGGCGGGCGAAGCCCCCGCCGGGTGCCTTTGGGCTTCGCCGGAGGAGGCCGCCGGGCGCTGTGCCCTGCCGGGGGCCTTCAAGGCCTACCGGCCGCTGCTCACCGGCGGGAAGTAAAGCGCAAGTTTTGGTTGTAATCCGGCCTGCCGCGGGCTATAATAAAGGTAATCACTTTGGAGACCGTGCCCCCCGACGGGGCAGCCAAAATAAAGGAGGTATCTTCCATGAAACAATCCACCTTTGCCGCGCTGGTGCTGATGCTGGCCGCCGCCGTGGGCGCTCTGACCGCCGCCTGGCTGTATGTGCGCCGCCGGGAGAAGGAGCTGGACGAGTACGAGCAGCTGCTGTTCAGCGAGGACCTGGACGAGGATGAAGCGCCCGCCGGGGACGCTGCCGCCCCCGCTGCCGGGCCCGACGCCGAATAACCCCAGAACAAACCGCGGACGGAAAAACTCTCCGTCCGCGGTTTTTGTTTTGCCCTTTTTTGCCCTTTTCGCCCCTTTGTGGTATAATGCGGTTATGCATGCCCCAAAAACCGGGGCGAAGCTGTTCCCGGGCCTTTTTCGGCCCGCCGCGAAAGGAGGCGCAGGGCATGAAGCGCGCGCTGCTCTGGCTTTTGATGGTCCTTGTGTTCACCGCCCTGGTGCTGGGCGGCGCCCTGGGCTTTTTCTACTTTTCCACCGGCGAGGACGACCTGCCCGCCAGCGGTGTGACCTTCGCGGGGCAGCTTCTCACCATGCCTGCCGGTTTTGATTGGAAGCTGCCCGTGCTGGGGGGCGTTTTGTGGCGGGAGTTTTCCTTGAGCCCCATCCTTCCCAGCCTGGAGCTGGAGCCCATCACCACCCCCTCGGCGGCGCTGGAACTTTCGGAGGACATGACCGCCGGCGGCACCACCCTGCTGTTAAAGACCGCCGGCGGCGTGACGGTGTTTGACGGCACCGCCAGCGAATGGAAGGACTTCACCTTCCCCCAAAACGGCGAATACTACCTCACCATCCGGGCGGGGCGGCAGGCATCCGGCCAAAAGCCCGCAAAGCCGGTGGGCTATTACCAGTATCAGTGCCGCTTCTGGGTGGACGTGCAGCCCACCCTCACCCTGCCCTCCGGCCAGGCGGCCCAGGGGGATGTGGCGGCCATCTATGTGTCCGGGGCGCTGGGCGCGGGCGGCGCGCCCCCCACGGCCCAGTGCGAGCTGGGGCCGGTGTGGTTCCGGCCCACCCAAAACGGCTGGCTGGGCTATCTGCCGGTGGCCTACAACGCCGAGGGCGGCGAATGGCCCATCACCGTGACGCTGGACGACGCGACCCTTTCCGCCACCCTCACGGTGCGCAGCACGGAGTACCCCTCTGTCCAGGCCTCCCCCGGCGAGGCGGCCACCGCCGGGGCCAATGAAGAGTTCCGCCGGGTGATCTGGAGCCTCTACGGCCAGGGCTCCAATGAGGCGCTCTGGACCGGCGCGTTCCAGTATCCCGCCCAGGGGGCCAGCATTTTTCAAAGCTACGGCGCATATCTCTACGACGGCGAAACGTCTGCCGGGCGGGCGGCCAACCTGACGCTGCTCACCCCGGAGAACGCCCTGGCGGTGAGCCCGGCGGCGGGCCGGGTGGCCTATGCGGGCGAGCTGCAGCTCACCGGCAACACGGTGGTCATCGACCACGGCTGCGGGGTGAAGAGCTATCTCTTCGGCCTTTCCAGCATCGCGGGCATCAAGACCGGCGACGAGGTGGCCGCCGGGCAGGGCCTGGGCGTGGCCGGGCGCAAGCTCATCTGGGAAGTGCGCATCGGCAACAAGAGCGTGGACCCCCAAAAGCTGACCCGGGGGGGCAGCAACGGCCTGTTCTACCGCCCGGTGGGCGATGAACTCCGCTGAAAGACAAAACAGCCCCTGCCCCGCGGCGCGGGGCAGGGGCGAGGGCGGCCCGCCGCGGGCCGCCGCTGATGTGAGGTGAACCATTTTGCAGGACATCCTGAAAGCCGTGGGCAAATGGCTGGCGCTGGTGGCGGTGCTGGTGGCGGTGCTGCTGGGCGCGGCCCTGGGCTTTATGTACACACAGGTGAATGTGGGCGACCTGCCCGCCTATGCCGTGACCTTCGGCGGCGGCGCGCTGCCCCAGACCGGCTACCAGTGGAAGGTGCCCATCGCGGGCAACTGGCTGGCCCGCACCCTCAGCGAGGAGGGCGAGGCCGCCGACCTGGGCGAGGTGACCGACGGCCACCCGGCCCTGGCGCTGCCCGCCGGCACCGAAGGCCGGCTGACCATCACCGACGAGGCGGGCGAAACAGTGTTTGAGGGCGACGCCGCCGAATACGCCGATTTTTCCTTTGGCAAAAACGGCAGCTATTCCGCCCGGCTGACGGTGAGCCCCCAGGTGAACGAGCTGAACCCCTCCACCAAAATGGAGGGCTTCTGCCTTTATGATTTCACCTTCCAGCTGCGGGCCCAGCCCACCCTTACCCTCTCCCACACCAGCATGGTGCAGGGCGGCGTGATCGGGGTGAAGCTGACCGGCGTGGTGGGTGACGCAACCCCCATCCTTTCCTGCGAGCTGGCCCCGGCGGTGTTCACCTACCACGACAATGCCTGGATCAGCTACATCCCCGTGGACTACAACCAGTTCGGCGGCGACTACGAGATCACCGCCACGGTGGACGGCCAGACGGTGAGCGCCTCGGTGTATATCTACGGCCGCGAGAACCGGGAGCTGGACACCTACACCATCGACGGCTCGGCGGCCATCCCTTACATGGCCTCCATCCCCAGCCAGCTGGAGGATGTGATGAGCATCTGTGACCCGGACGTCTACTGGGACGGCGCCTTCACCCAGCCGGTGGACGGCAAGGTGGTGCGGGACTACGCCGTGCTGGAATACACCGACCGCATCGACGAGCTGACCCTCTCCATCTACCCTGAACTGGCGGCGCTGAACGAGGCCATCGCGCCCCGGCGCAGCGTCAACGTGACCATGGCCGTGACCCCTGGCAAAAAGGTGCTCAGCCCCGCGGCAGGCCGGGTGGTCTATGCGGGCACCACCAGCGGCGGCGGGCGCACGGTGGTCATCGAGCACGGCTGCGGCCTCAAGAGCATCCTCTACCTGCTGGGCCGCATCGACGTGAGCGAGGGCGAGTATGTGGCCCAGAACGATGTGCTGGGCACCACCCAGGGCCACATCATCTGCGAAATGCGCCTTTATGACATCCCCATCAGCCCCTGGGAGGCCTGGCGCGGCCAGGGCGCCCTGATGTGGCAGGGTTGAGCGGAGCCTTTCTCCGGCCCGGGCGGGGCGCGCTTTGCGGCGCAAACCTGCGGGCTTTTCCCGCAGCCCAACCGCCTCACAACTGAAAAAAGCCCGGCGCGGTGGACCCACCGTGACGGGCGTTTGTTCGTCTTATAGTTATACAATATGTATTTATCGGATGACATAATACAATATCATCAGCGGCGCCAGCAGTCCCGCGTTGGCCAGGGTGAACCAGAGCAGGTATCTGCCCTTTTGGGCAGGGTAGCGCCGGGCGAAGAACTTGTAGGAGATGAGGCTGGCCATGGAGGCGATGAGGGTGCCCAGGCCCCCCAAATCGCAGCCGATGATGAGGGCGGGCCAGTTTTCGCTGTAACCCGCCAGCAGCAGGGCGGCGGGCACGTTGCTGATGACCTGGCTGGCGGCCACCGCCACCTCCACTTCCCGCCCGGCCAGCGCCCCGGCCAGGAAGGCGGAGAAGGCGGGCAGGCGGCCCATGTTGCCGATGAACGCGAAGAACGCCACGAAGGTGGCCAGCAGGGCGTAGTCCAGCTTTTTTAAAAGGGGCCGGTCGGCGATGAGCAGCACCACCAGGGTCAGCCCCGCCGCCGCCAGCGGGGGCAGCAGCTTTGCGATGCAGAGCAGGCACACCCCGCCCAGGGCGGCGAAGAGGGCGATGCGCCTGCCGCTGCCCTTTCCTTCCGGCTGCACCGCCGCGTGCATGGCCTCGCTTTTGGGCAAGAGGGCCAGCAGGGCGATGGCCGCCGCCGACAGTGCCGCATAGGGGGCCAGCAGGGCGCAGAACTCCAAAAAGCCCATCCCCGAGCGGTTGTAAAGGTAGAGGTTCTGGGGGTTGCCCATGGGGGTGAGCATGCTGCCCAGGTTCGCCGCCGCCGTTTGCAGCACCACCAGCGGGATGGCCAGCCGCTCGCACCCGGCCATTTCCAGCACCACCAGCCCAAAGGGCACAAAGGTGATGAGGGCCACGTCGTTGGTGACCAGCATGCTCACGAAGAAGGGCAGAAAGGTCAGCACCAGCAGCATCTGCCGGGTGGTGGAAAGCCGCCCCAGCAGCCCCGCGCCCAGCGCGTCGAACACGCCCTGCCCCTGCAGGCCCTTGCTCACCGCCATCAGGCTGAACAGCAGGGCCAGGGTGTCCCAGTCGATGTAGTCAAGATAGCCCTTGTCCGGCGGCACCGCCGCCATGGAACCCACCGCCAGCAGCGCGGCGATGCTGAGCACCGCTTCGCTTTTGGCAAAGCCGAGCGCTCTTTGAAAACACTGTTTCATCAAAATTCCTTCCCACTCTCTTTATTTTCGCAAAGAGGCGCCCCCGACGGGGCCGGGGCGCGGGCCGCGCCCGCGTCCCGCCCGAAAGGGGCGCTTGTTTGTTTTATTCGTCCAGTTCAAAATCTCCCGGCCGCAGCTCGTCCAGCGCGGCGTCCGGCTCCGCGGCCAGCCGCCGCCCCTGGTTCAGGATGGCCGCCTCCAGGGTGTTGCGGGCAAGGCGGCCGTTGCCGTTTTCGGCGGCGTTTTCCGCCTGCTTGCGGTCGTAATAGGCCAACAGCGGCCCGTCGCAACCCTCGGTCAGCCGGTAGCCCTTGCCCTTCGCGGTGAGCTTGGTGATGGCCAGCAGTTCGGCCCCTGTGTAGTCCGGGAATTCGATTTTATTGGGGAAGCGGCTGCGCAGGCCGCTGTTCGCCTGCAAAAACTCCTCCATCTCTTTGGTGTAGCCCGCCAGGATGACCACCAGTTCGTCCCGATGGTCCTCCATGCCCTTCACCAGCGTGTCGATGGCCTCCAGGCCGAAGGTGTCCTGCTCGCCGCGGTAAAGGGAATAGGCCTCGTCGATGAAAAGCACGCCCCCCAGTGCCGACTGGAGCACCTTCTGGGTCAGGGGCGCGGTGTGGCCCACATAGCGGCCCACCAGGTCCGCCCGGCTCACCTCCACCAGCTGCCCGCCGGAGAGAGCGCCGATGGCCTTGAGGTACCTGCCCACCAGCCGGGCGATGGTGGTCTTGCCGGTGCCGGGGTTGCCGGTGAAGATCATGTGCATGGAAACGCCCGCCGTCTTCATGCCGGCGGCGGCCCGCCGTCGCTGGACGGCGATGGCGTCCTCCAGCCGCAGCACATAGTCCTTCACCTCGTCCAGGCCGATGATGCGGCCCATCTCGGCCTTCACTTCTTCCAGGCCGGCGGTGTATTCCCCGGGCAGGACGGCCAGCAGGTCGGTCTGTTCCCCGCCGTCGAAGGCGGCCAGCACCTGCCCGCCCTCCCCCGCTTTCAGGGCAGCGGCGGCGGCTTTGCGGCCCCGCAGCTTGTGCTCCGCCAGGGCGGCGAAGCACTTCTCGCAGAACTCGGCCAGGCGGCCCACCCCCGCTTCGCCCTTTTGGGCGACCAGGTCCGCCAGGCCTTCGCCGGTCACGGTGAGGGTCCAGCCCAGCCGTTCTTTGGTCTTGCGGGCCAGCTCGTTCAGCTGCCGCCCGGCGATGGCCAGCAGTTCTTCCCGGCTGAAGGCCGGGGCCTCGCACTCGTCCCCCACCGCGGTGGCAAAGGCCGCGCCCAGCAGCCCCGCCAGTTTGTTTTTTCCGCCGGGGCAGAGGAACACGAGGTACTTGTCTTTGGCGCTCAGAGAGCCCACCGCGCCGGGGGCCAGGGCGGTGCCGGTCTCCACCAGCAGGCCCTTTTGCAGCACATAGCGGCTGGCCAGCCGGGCGCTGCCGCTCACCGCCAGCTGGGCCAGCAGAGAGAGACAGCCGGGATGGCACTGCTCCGCGTTTTCAAAGGCCAGCACCGGGTCGGGCCCGGCCAGCGCGGCGTAAAGGTCCTGCAAAAAAAGCTTTTCCTGGGCCGGGCTGCCGTAAAGGGCAAGGTCCATCCAGGCCACGCCCCCAGCCAGCAGGCCCTCGTCCTTCAGCGCCTGCACCGTCTGGGCGAGGGCAAAATGCCGCCCCCGGCCCGCCTTGCCGGACAAAACGATGACGTTGCGGGGCTTTTCCCCCTGCCCGCCCAGCACGAAGGGCCGGCGGAAGGCCGCCAGCAGCGCGGCGCTAAACTCCTGCCGCCCCGCCAGCGCGGCCTGCTGGCGCTTTGCCGCCGCCTCAAAGGCGGCGTCGGTGTTTTGGGGCACGGGGATCGCAGCCCGGCTTTGAGCCGGGGTGAGCAGGCCGTCCTGCTCCATTTCCCGGGCAAGGCCCTGGCCCAAGCGGCTTATCTCCCGGCTTTGGGCTTCCAGGCGCTTGGTCAGCTCCTCGCTGTTCTGCAAAAGGCGCGCGGCGTCGGCGCGCCGGGCCGCCCCGGCGGCAGCCTGGGTGCGCTGGGCTGCTTCTTCCAGCTTTTTCTGGGCGGCGGCAAAGTCCTCGTCCACCGCCGGGCGCTTTTCAGCGCCCGCCCCGCCGCGAAAGCGCCCGCCGGGGCCGAACACCCCGTTCATCAGGTCTTCCCAATCGGTGCTGCCGGCCATGGCTCACTCCTCCTTGTCCTTTTTGAGAATGGCGCAAAGGGCCGCGGCGTCCACCGCGCCCTTGAAGTCTTTGGCGCTGCACCCGGCGCGCCCGCCGCCCGCGCAGGCACAGGCGCAGGCGCAGGAAACGCAGGCGCAGGCACAGGCGCATCCGCCGCCACTGCGCCGCCCCGCGCCGGAGCCACGGCCCGAACCGCCCCCAAAGCCGCCAAACCCGCCGGAGCCGCCGGAGGGGCCGCCATGGGGCGGGCGGGGCCCGCCGTGGTGGTGGGGCCAGAACCAGCCCCCAAAGCCGCCCAGGAAATAGCCGCCGGACATCCGGCGCACGATGATCCAGGCGATGACCGCGCCGGCAAACGCCAGCCACAGCACTTCGCCCACATCAAGGCCGCTGCCGGCCAGGTTGTCCCAGTCCACGCTGCCGGTATCGGCGCTGTTCCGGTCCATGCCCGGGTCCAGGGGGCCGGCGGCGAAGGCGGACTGGTCCGCGTAGTCGGCGGTGAAGGTGAGGCGCGCGCCCTCGGGCAGGCCGGTCCACTCGCCCTGCACCCCGTTGGGTGTTCCGGTGAGGTCGCCGGTCACCGGCGCGCCTTCCAGTTCGGCGGCGTAGCTGGCCCGGGCGTCTCCGTCCTCCCAGG
>NZ_CALXHK010000019.1:0-40205 GCF_944388085.1 Candidatus Allofournierella excrementigallinarum
AAAATCCATCAAATTTAAGCTGCCGATTATCGAGGAAGACATGAGTATTAGTTTGGACAATGAAGAACAAGTCGAGTGCGTTGTGCAGCTCTTCCGGGAAGACACGTTCGCTTCTGTCTGACCGCTCAAGGAGGCTCTTTGAGCAGCGTCCATGACCGAAGAAGGCGACCTGCTGCTGACCACCCTTGCCCATGACGCTTTTTATGACCCTGCTGTGGGAAGTCTGATCGGCCCCTTTACGAACGGGCAGCTTGAGAGTCCGCTCACCACGCTGAAAGTTGTGTATTGAATCAAAAGGAGGCCGCGGTTCAGTGAACCGCGGCCTCCTTTTTTCCTTCTTTTTCACTCGGACAAACTGCGCAGCAGGCCGGTGCAGCCTTCCTGCACATCCCGCCAGGTGCTCTCGAAATCGCCGGTGTACCAGGGGTCGGCCACCTCGCCGGGGCGGGCGGTGTAGTCCAGCAGGGCGTGGATCTTATGCTCCGGGTCGCCGCCGAAAATGCGTTCCATGTTGCGCAGGTTGGCGCTGTCCATGCCGATGAACAGGTCCCAATCGGCATATTCGTCCCGCCGCAGCTGCCGCGCGGTCTTGCCCTCGCAGGAGATGCCGTGCTGTGCCAGCATCCGCCGGGCGGGCGGGTAGACCGGGTTGCCGATCTCTTCCGTGCTGGTGGCGGCGGAGGCAATGGTGAACTGTCCATCCAGGCCCGCTTTTTCCACCAGGTCCTTCATCACGAACTCGGCCATGGGGCTGCGGCAGATGTTGCCGTGGCACACAAATAGTATTTTGGTCATAGTGCTTTTCCTTCCGCATTTTTGTTTATTATGCCACGCGGCAGCGGGATGCGTCAATCCATCCCGCGCAGCAGGGTTGACACACGTGCTCTAACGTGTTAGACTATATATGAAACTCTAACGCATTAGAGAAGGAGGAAGCCCAATGGATGTGCCCAAGGTTTTTGAAAGTGAATACCGCTTGTGTCTCATTTTGTGGGAGCACGAGCCCGTCAAGAGCAGCGAGCTGGTGCAGCTGTGCCGCGAGCAGCTTGGCTGGAAGCCCACCACCACCTACACCGTCATCAAGCGGCTGGGCGAGCGGGGCGTTTTGAAAAACGAGAACACTGTCGTGACCTCGCTGGTGAGCAAGGACCAGGTGCAGGCCGCGGAGATCGACGAACTGGTGGAAAAGACCTTTGAGGGCTCGCTGCCCGCCTTTGTGGCGGCCTTCACAAAGCACCGCAAGCTTTCGGCAAAGGAAGTGGACGAGGTGCAGGCAATGATCGACCGGTTCCGGGAGGAGGCAGGGCGCGATGGCTGAATGGATGGCGGATGTGTTCATTGAACTTGTGAACCGCAGCATCGCCGCATCCTGGCTGGTGCTGGCGGTGCTGGCGCTGCGGCTTTTGCTGCGCAAGGGCCCCAGATGGGCCAGCGTCCTGCTGTGGGGGCTGGTGGGGTTCCGCCTTGTGTGCCCCTTCACGCTGGAAAGCGCGCTGAGCCTTCTGCCCAGCGGCGAAACGGTGCCGGAAAACATCATGCTCTCCCCCGCCCCGGCGCTTGACAGCGGCATGGCCGCGGTGGACCGGGTGGTGAACCCCATCATGGCCGAGGCCTTTGCCCCCGCGCCCGCCGCCAGCGCGAACCCCTTGCAGGTGCTCATCCCCCTGATGGCGCTGGTATGGGCGGCGGGCGTTCTGGCCCTCTGCCTTTACACCCTTGTCAGCTGGCTGCGGCTGCGCCGCCGGGTGGCCGAGGCCGTGCCGGTGCGGGACAACATTTTTGAAAGCGGCCGGGTGCCCACTCCCTTTGTGTTTGGGCTGGTCCGCCCCCGCATCTATCTTCCCACGGCCCTGCCCGCGGAGGCCCGCGGCCCGGTGATCGCCCACGAAGTGGCCCACATCGCCCGCCGGGACCATTTGTGGAAGCCTCTGGGATTCGCGCTTACGTCAGTCTACTGGTTCAACCCGCTTTTGTGGGTGGGATATATCCTGTTCTGCCGGGACATCGAGCTTGCCTGCGACGAACGGGTGGTGCGGGGCATGGCCCCCGGCCAGCGGGCGGATTACTCCCAGGCCCTGCTGGAATGCAGCACCGGCCGCCGGGCGCTGGGCGCATGCCCGCTGGCCTTCGGCGAGGTGGGCGTAAAGGCACGGGTGAAGGCGGCGCTCCACTACAAAAAGCCCGCCTTCTGGGCCGTGGCGGGGGCGCTGGTGCTCTGCGCTGCGGTGGCGGTGGTCTTTCTCACCGACCCGCTCACCCCACGGTATGACTTTTCCGAAAACGCCATCGTTTCCGCCACCGTTTGGGACTATGCCGGGCCCCGCGAGCGGGAGCTGAATGCCAGCCAGCTGGACGAGCTGGCCAGCCGGCTGGAAGGGCTACAGGGGCTTTCCAACACCCGTGAAGAAGGGTTTACCCCTCTTTACGCCCTGGTGGTGGAACTGGAGGACGGCGCCACCCTCACCTTCAACGGCTACAGGGACGACGGCAGCCAGGTGCGCACGGAATACGAGGGCATGCTGTGGCAGGTGACCGACGAGGAGTTCTGCGCCTACCTTTATAATCAGTGGCAGGCGGGCGACACCGCTGAGGCCATCCCCGAGCCCAGCCCCCTGAAGGAGTATGCCGACGCGCTGGCCGACACCATAGAACTGGAAGATGATCAGCTTTTCTTCACTCTGCCCGAAGAAGTGCCGGAGGGCGCACAGCTGACGATACAGATCTCCGGGCGGGCGGTGTATGAAGACGGGTTCAGCCAGAGCCTGCACTTTTTGGAGGACGCAGTCTGGACGCCGGGCGAGCGATACTCCATCCCCTACGACGATGCCTACACCGAGCTGGGCATATTCCTCTTTGCCGATTACCCCGACGGCAGCCAGGAGGAGCAGGCCATCTCCCTTCATCGAATCGCAGAGGCGCTTGTCTACGCCCAAAGCGCCCCGGCGCTGACCCCGGAGGTGGCGGACGAGTTCATCGCCGGCACGCTGGCCGGGTTCATCTTGGATGCCGACGGCACATACGGCCTCACCCTGCCTGGGCCCGTTCCCCTTTCCGAGGACGGGAAAACCACCCTTTCCGTCACCCTGAACGCCACCTATTCCGACGAACCGGGCACTTTTTCCACCGAATCCCACGAGTTCACCCATGATATGCTGGCGCGCGGCCAGTCGGTGGTCGGCCGGCTCGGCGGCGATATGGAAACGCTGACCAGCGTTTCTCTGAACGTCTTTTTCATGACCGACGAAGGGGAAAACCAGCAAAGCATCTACGCCCGGGGCAATCTGGAACTGACCGCCCCCTTCACCTTTGGCGAGGCGGCGGGGTATTCCGTGCCGGCGGCAGAGGTATACGAGGAAGGCGGCGCGGCGAAGGCGCTGTATACCTTCAGCGACGGGCGCAGGGCCCTGCTGTCCGCCGCCCTGCCGGACGGCCTGACCCTGCAAAGCGATACGACCGTTGACGAGGCGGGCATCCCCGTCCTATCCGTGCTGCAAAACGGCCGGCAGGTGGGCGCGGTGCATCTGTGCGGTCTCGGAGCGACAGACGACCCCACCCTTGCAACAGTGGACACCGCCGCCGACAGCGTGCCCATGCAGATCTTTGCCAACATGGCCCTCTCCAACCACGCGGGCTTTGAGGATTACCATGTGGTGCAAAGCTCGCCCACCGGTGCCGTGGCCACCGCCCGGTACGTCTGGCAGGAGCTGGGGACCACCGACGCGGCGGTCACCGACCCCTGGAGCAGCCGCGACTGTGTGCTGGCCTACGACTGGCAGGTGCTGCCCTATTTTGTGGAGTTTGCCTTTGCCGACGGCGCTTTGAGCGCGCAGCAGCTGGCCGCCCTGGCCGAAGGCATCGAGCTTTCTCTTGGCTGAATTTTCTTCTCCCCCGCCTTGTGTGCGGGGGAGTTTTTGCATCCGCGCGCCTCTTGCGCCCGGTGTTCCATCCTTCTATAATAGAAAGAGTTGATTTTGTAAAAACAGAAGGTGGATAGAATGACAAAAGCCGTGGAGCCAATGACCAGCGGCTCCATCTGGAAGCGGCTGACCTTTTTTGCGCTGCCGCTGTTTTTGGGCAACCTGTTCCAACAGCTTTACAACACGGTGGACTCGCTCATTGTGGGCAATTTTCTTGGCAGCAGCGCCCTGGCGGCGGTGAGCAGCTCCGGCAGCCTCATCTTCATGCTCATCGGCTTTCTGAGCGGCATCGCCGGCGGCGCGGGCGTGGCGGTTGCCCGGCGGTTCGGCGCCGGGGACGCCCCGGGCGTGGAGAAGGCAGTGCACACCACGGTGGCCTTCGGCCTTGTGGCGGGCGTTGCCATGACGGTGTTGGGCGTGCTGCTCAGCCCTCAGATCCTCATCTGGATGGACACGCCCGAAAGCGTGCTGCCTCAGTCCATCGCCTACCTGCGCATCTACTTTGCCGGGTCGCTGTTCTTTGTGATGTACAACATTTTTGTGGGCATTTTGCAGGCGGTGGGCGACAGCCGCCATCCCCTCTATTATCTGATGGTCTCCTCGGTGGTCAACCTGGTGCTGGACGTGGCGTTCATTGAGTTCGTGCACACCGGCGTGGGCGGCGCAGCCTTTGCAACCGTCATTTCCCAGGCTGTGAGCGCCCTTTTGTGCCTTGCGCACCTGATGCGCAGCAAAGAGTGCTACCGCCTTTCGCTGCGCAGGCTGGGGTTCGACCCTTTCCTTCTGCGGGAGATCATCCGCCTGGGCCTGCCCTCCGGCGTGCAGAACTCCATCATCGCCTTCGCCAACGTGCTGGTGCAGTCCAACGTGAACTCCTTCGGCGAGATGGCCATGGCGGGCTACGGCGCTTACACCAAGGTGGAGGGCTTCGGTTTTCTGCCCATCAACAGCTTCACCATGGCCCTGACCACCTTTGTGGGCCAGAACCTGGGCGGCCGCGAGTATGAACGCACCCGCAAGGGCGTGCGCTTCGGGGTGCTTGCCGCCGTGCTGCTGGCGGAGGGCATCGGCATGGTCATCTTCCTGTTCGCGCCCCAGCTCATCGCTGCCTTTGACGCGACCCCGGAGGTGGTGAAGTTCGGCACCGACAAGGCCCGCACCGCCGCTTTGTTCTACTGCCTGCTGGCCTATTCCCACTCCATCGCGGCGGTGCTGCGGGGCGCGGGCAAAGCCATCGTGCCCATGTTCACCATGATGGTCTGCTGGTGCGTCATCCGTGTGGCCTTTCTCACTGTCACCGTGCCGCTGACCCACAGCATCCAGATGGTCTACTGGGTCTATCCCCTCACCTGGGCGCTGAGTTCCGCCTTCTTTTTCTGGTACTACCATCACGGCAACTGGCTGAACTTCGAGATCGCCAACCGCCGTCTGCCCGGCCGTACCGATGGAAAGGATTGACATGCCGGCCTGAATGTAGTAAACTGATGAGGATGATTTTGGTCCCGGCAGGAAGCCGGCGGCCCGGCGCAGAAGCGCTCTGTTCCCAGGTGATCCTGTTTCGTTTGATTTTTCTATGCTGATGAAGGCGTATGACCTCCCCTGCGGGGAGGCATGCGCCTTTTTATTTTGTCTGCCCGTTTGCGGCAAGAAAGGGAAACCGTTTTGAAACTGCTGAAAAAATGTTCCGCCCTCGCTCTGGCTTTTGCTTTGAGCCTCTCTCTCGCAGCCTGCGCCGGCGCGCCCGCATCCGCCCGCCCTGCTTCCTCCGCCCCGTCCCAGACAGGCGGCGCCCGTCTCATCACCGACGGCGCCGGGCGGCAGGTGGAGGTCCCCGAAACGGTGGAGCGCGCCGTCTGCGTGGGCGTGGGGGCGCTGCGCTACACCTGCTACATGGGCGCGGCCGACCGGGTGGTGGGCGTGGAAGACTATGAAAACCAGCCCGACCTGACCCGTCTTTACAGCTATGTGAACGGCGAACGGTTCAAGGCCCTGCCGGTCACCGGCGCCAACGGCACGCCCAATGCGGAAGAGATCATCACCGTGGACCCGCAGGTCATCGTGATGAGCGAGTACGCTTCGGCGGACGCGGACGAGCTGGAGGCGCGCACCGGCATCCCGGTGGTGGTGGTGCCCGGCAGCGACACCACGCTGGACGAAAAGTCCTATGAGACGCTGCGGGTGCTGGGCGAACTGTTCGGGCTGGAAGAGCGGGCCGAAGAGCTGGCCGCCTATCTGGACGGCGTGAAGGAGGACCTGGCCGCCCGCACCGCCTCTGTGCCCGAAGGCGAGCGGCCTTCGGTGTATGTGGCGGGCGTCTCTTTCAAAGGGGTACACGGCTTTGAGGGCACCGAGGCCCACTACGGCCCCTTTGAGCTTTTGAACGCCAACAATCTGGCGGACACCACCGGCCAGGCAGGCGCCTTTGACATCGACCCGGAGCAGGTGCTGGCCTGGGACCCGGACGTCATCTTCCTGGACTTCAACGGCATGGACCTGATCAATGAGGACTACGCCAAGAACCCCGATTTTTACAACGCCCTTTCCGCCGTGAAAAGCGGCAAGGTCTATTCACAAATTTCCTTCCGCTCCTACGCCTCCAATCTGGACACCGCCCTGGCGGACGCCTACTACGCGGGCAGCGTCATCTACCCCGAGCAGTTCGCGGACGTGGACCCGGTGGAGAAGGCGGGCGAAATTTTCACCACCCTGCTGGGTGAAAACCCCTACAACGACCTGAAGGAGGCCGGCTATGAATTCCGCCCCATTGTCCTCGGCGAATGACGTCCGGGACGCCGCATACCGCCGCAACCAGGTAAAAAGCCTGTGCTTTCTGGCGCTGCTGGCCGTTGTGCTGGCGGCCGCGGCGCTTCTCTCGCTGCGGGCGGGCTCTTATGAGACCCCGCTGGCGGAGCTGGTGCGGGGCGTGTTCGGCCTGGCGCAGGACGAAAAGGTCAACCTGGTGGTGCAGGCCAACCGCCTGCCCCGCATCTGCACCGCCATTCTGGGCGGCGCGGGGCTGGGGCTGGCCGGGTGCATTTTACAGGCCATCCTGAACAACCCGCTGGCCTCCGCCTCCACCCTGGGCGTTTCCCAGGGGGCCACCTTCGGCGCTGCTTTTGCCATCGTGGTGCTGGGCCTTGCAGGCAAAAGCGGCATGGGCGTCACCCTGTGCTCCTTCGCCGGTTCGCTGGCGGTGGCGGCGCTCATCCTGGGGCTTTCCCGCTTTCGGCAGATCAGCCCCGAGGGCATCGTGCTGGCGGGCGTGGCCATCAGCTCCATGCTCACCGGCGCCACCACCCTCATCCAGTATTTTGCCAGCGAGGTGGAGCTGGCCACCCTGGTGTTCTGGACCTTCGGCGACCTGGGCAGCACCGGCATGAGCGACCTGCGGCTGACAAGTCTCGTGGTGCTGGCGCTCATCCTCTACTGCGTGTTCCACCGGTGGGACTACAACGCCCTGCTGGGCGGCGCGGAGATGGCGGTGAGCCTGGGCATCAATGTGCGCGGCCTGACGCTTATGAGCATGCTGCTGTGCTGTTTGACCAGCTCGGTCATCGTCTCGCAGATCGGCCTCATCAGCTTCATCGGGCTGGTGGCTCCCCATGCGGTGCGCCTCGTGGTGGGCAACAACCACGTTTACCTCATCCCCGGCTCGCTGCTGGCGGGGGCTTCGCTGCTGCTGCTGGGCGACCTGTTCGCCCGCACGGCCATTGCCCCGGTCATCCTGCCCATCGGCGCCATCACCTCCTTTTTGGGCGGGCCGCTGTTTCTCTATCTTTTGTTCCGGGGAGGGCGGCAGTCATAATCGAGGCGAAAGGCATCTGTTTTCATTACAAAAACTGCCCTGTTGTGCTGCAAGATGTGGCTTTTCAGGCGGAGGAGGGGCAGTTTCTGGCCATCCTCGGTAACAATGGCGCGGGCAAAAGCACCCTGCTCAAGTGCATGAACGGCATCCTGAAGCCGGACGCCGGCAGCCTTCTGCTGGACGGCGAGGACCTGCTGGCCCTGCCCCGCCGGCAGGTGGCCCAACGGGTGGCCTTTGTGGCCCAGACGGTGGCCTCCACCCAGATGACGGTGCACGACATGGTAATGCTGGGGCGGCGGCCCTACATGGGATGGAGTTTTTCCCGCGAGGACCACGACATCGTCCACGCCGCCATGGCGCGGCTGGGCCTGATGGACATGCGGGGCCGGTTTTTGAACCAGCTTTCCGGCGGCGAGCGGCAGAAGGTGATGCTTGCCCGGGCGCTGGCCCAGCAGCCCCGCCTTTTGCTGCTGGACGAGCCCACCAGCGCGCTGGACATCCGCAACCAGTATCAGGTTTTGAAGATCGTGGGCGAACTGTGCCGCACCGAAGGATTGACCGCTGTGGTGGTCATCCACGACCTGACGCTTGCGCTGCGCTTCTGCGACCGCTTTTTGCTGATGCGGGACGGGCAGGTCTACCGCTGCGGCGGGCTGGAAGTGCTGGACAAGGCCGCCCTGGGGGAAGTTTACGGTGTGGACGCCGAGCCTGTTGTGGTGAACGGCCGGCACATCGTGCTGGTGAACGAATAAAAAGCGGGAGGGAAAACCAATGGACGAAAACAAACAGCTTTGGCAGAAGGCCGCGGACTTTCACGGCCACGTGTGCGGCGGGCTGACCATCGGCTATAAGGCGGCGCTCTATGCCATCGAACTGCTGGGCGTCGAGATGGTGGACGGCGTGTGCTCCAAGGACGAGGAGATCGTGTGCATCACCGAGAACGACGCCTGCGGCGTGGACGCCATCCAGGCCATCCTCGGCTGCACAGTGGGCAAGGGCAACCTTTTGTTCCACATGCGGGGCAAGCAGGCCTTCTCCTTTTACGACCGCAAGAACGGGCGTTCGGTGCGGCTGGTGCTGCGCCCCGCCCCGGCGGGCATGACCCGGGAACAGGCCTTCGCCTACTACCAGGCCCGCGAGCCCCGGGAGCTGTTCGACGTGAAGGCCGCCGCCCTGGCCGTGCCCGAACGGGCAAAACTGTTCGATTCCTATGTTTGCGAAAACTGCGGCGAGGTGACCGGCGCCAACTGGGTGCGGGTGGCAAACGGCAAGCACCTGTGCCTGGACTGCTGCCCCTCCTACGACCGGTTCAATGTCTGAATCTTGTTCTGGGCGCTCTCCCCTTCCGGGGAGAGCCCTTTTTTATCTATTCCCAACGATCAAATTGTAAATTTTTTGTGTCAGGCGCCGCCTTTCTTGACTTTTTGCTCTCCCATGATAAACTATTACTTGCTCGATTAACAGTTATTCGGTTAATTATTTTCAAGGACAGGTGAACCGGATGGAACAAAAGCAGATCGACGTGCTGCGGCATGTCAACCGCATCTCCCTGCTGCACCGGCTGCGGGTGCAGCAGCTGCTTGCGGATACGGGCGTTTGGGGGTCTCAAATCCCCATCCTTCTGCATGTGGAGCGCAACCCCGGCTGCACCCAGACGGACATCGCCGAGCATCTGGGGGTATCCAGCCCGTCCATCGCCACCTCCATCAAGCGGCTGCAAAAAGCCGGCATGCTGGAAAAACGGGCGGACGAAACAGACATGCGCTGCAACCACATCGAACTGACCGAGCGGGGCCGCAGCATCGTGGCCCGGGGCCGGGCCTGCTATGACCAGGTAGTGGAGCGGATGCTGCGGGGTTTCACCGGCAGCGAAGTGGACGCTCTGGCGGGTCTGCTGGCCCGTCTGGAGGAGAATCTGGCGGGCGACGAATACCGCGGCAGAACGGTCCTCAGCCTTGCGGAGGCGGCGGGCCGCCCCGCGAAATCAGACGGAGAGGAGAGAGAACATCCTTGATAAAGACCCTTTTGAAGTATGCGGGCCCCTACAAAAAGGAGTCCATCCTGGCGCCTTTGTGCGTGACCGCCGAGGTGCTGCTGGAGATCACCATCCCGCTGCTGATGAGCCGCATCGTGGACGTGGGCATCGAAAACCGGGATCTTGCCTATGTGGCAAAGCTGGGGCTTTTGATGATCATGATGGCGCTGGCGGGCATGTTTATGGGCGCGGCCAGCAGCCGCTTTTCCGCTGTGGCCGCCATGGGCTTCGGCAGCGAGCTGCGGCTGGCGGCCTTTTGCAACGTGCAGAATTTCAGCTTTTCCAACGTGGACAAATTCAGCACCGCCAGCCTTGTGACCCGGCTGACCACCGACGTGACCAACACCCAGAACGCCTACCAGATGTGCATCCGCATGCTGGTGCGCGCGCCGGTGATGCTCATCAGCGCCACCTTCATGGCCTTTTCCATCAACAGCGAGCTGGTCACCGTGTTTCTGGTGGCCATCCCGGTGCTGGCCTGCTCCCTTGTGTGCGTCGTCCGGCTGGCCTATCCCAAGTTCATCGCCATGCTGGCCCGCTATGACCGGCTGAACGCCAGCGTGCAGGAGAACCTCATCGCCATCCGGGTGGTGAAGGCCTTCGTGCGCTCGGAGTACGAAAAGCAGAAGTTCAGGGAAGCCAACGACGGCCTGATGGACCAGTCCATCAAGGCGGAGAGCATCGTCATCACCCTGATGCCCATCATGCAGGTCACGGTGTACAGCTGCATCATCGCCATCCTCTGGTTCGGCGGCCAGCTCATCATCGGCGGCGTGATGCTCAGCGGCGAACTGATGAGTTTCATCAGCTACGTCACGCAGATCCTGATGAGCCTGATGATGATCGGCATGGCCTTCACCCAGCTGGTCATCAGCCGGGCCTCCATCCAGCGCATCGTGGAGGTGCTGGACGAACGGCCCGAGATCGTGGGCGCGCCGGAGGGCGAAGGCCCCCAGCTGGAGGACGGCAGCGTGGAGTTCGACCATGTGAACTTCAAGTACGCCAAGGCCGCC
The DNA here is from genome assembly GCF_944388085.1 of Candidatus Allofournierella excrementigallinarum. Taxonomy (NCBI): domain Bacteria; kingdom Bacillati; phylum Bacillota; class Clostridia; order Eubacteriales; family Oscillospiraceae; genus Allofournierella; species Candidatus Allofournierella excrementigallinarum. The sequence goes on from NZ_CALXHK010000019.1 coordinate 10,771, forward strand.
GGCGAGGACGTGCTCAGCGACATCTGCCTGTCCATCCGCTCGGGCGAGACGGTGGGCATCCTGGGCGGCACCGGCAGCGCCAAGACCTCGCTGGTGCAGCTTATCCCCCGCCTTTACGACATCACCGGCGGCCGGCTGCTGGTGGGCGGCCACCCGGTGAAGGACTACGATCTGGACGTGCTGCGCCGCGGCGTGGCCATGGTGCTGCAGAAAAACGTGCTGTTCAGCGGCACCATTCGGGAAAACCTGCGCTGGGGCGACGCGAACGCCACCGACGAGGAGCTGGTGGAAGCCTGCAAGGCGGCCAGCGCCCACGACTTCATCACCTCCTTCCCCAAGGGGTACGACACCGACCTGGGGCAGGGCGGCGTGAACGTATCCGGCGGGCAGAAGCAGCGGCTGTGCATTGCCCGGGCGCTGCTGGCAAAACCGAAAATTCTGATTTTGGACGACTCCACCAGCGCGGTGGACACCGCCACCGACGCGGCCATCCGCGAGGCGCTGCGCATCCATCTGAAGGACTCCACCAAGATCATCATTGCCCAGCGGGTGGCCAGCGTGTGCGATGCGGACAAGATCGTGGTGCTGAACGACGGAAAAATTGCCGACATGGGCACCCACGACGAGCTGATGGAGCGCAGCGAAATTTACCGGGAGGTCTACACCTCGCAGCAGAAGGGGGTGGAATGAATGGCAGGACATATTCCGGGCGGGCCCGGCGGCAGACGCCGGGGCGGCTTTGAGCGGCCCAAAAACGCGCGGCGCACCTTCATGCGGGTGCTGGGCTACATGCTGCGCCAGAAGTGGCTGATGCTGTGCGTGCTGCTGTGCATCGCCGTCAGCGCGGGCGCGGGCGTGTTCGGCACCTACATGCTCAAGCCCATCATCAACCAGGGCATTCTGCCGCTCATCGGCCAGCCCCTCAATTCCACCACCCTCGCGCCTCTCATCGGCATGCTGGCGCTCACCGCGGCGGTGTATCTCATCGGCGCGCTGTGCACCTTCATCCAGCAGATGGTGATGACCCGCGTTTCCAACCGGGCGCTGAACGGCATCCGGCGGGACCTGTTCAACAAGCTGCAGGACCTGCCCATCCGCTACTTCGACAGCCGCACCCACGGCGACATCATGAGCCTGTTCACCAACGACGTGGACACCCTGCGCCAGGCGATGGCCCAGGGCCTCATCCAGCTGGTGACCAGCGCCGTGACGCTGGTCTCCACCTTCATCATGATGCTGGTGCTCAGCCCCCTGCTGACCCTGCTCATCGTGCTGATGCTCATTGTGATGATCAAGATGATCGCGGTGGTGGGCAGGCGCTCGGCCAGCGGCTTCATGGCCCAGCAGCGGGCGCTGGGCGCGGCCAACGGCTACATCGAAGAGATGATCGAGGGCCAGAAGGTGGTCAAGGTGTTCTGCCACGAGGACGCGGTGAACGAGCACTTTGCCCAGCTGAACGAGGACCTGCGCCAGGCCGCCACTCGGGCCAACACCTATGCCAACATCATCATGCCTCTGATGGGCAACCTCTCCTATGTGAACTACGCCCTCACCGCCGCCACCGGCGCGGCGCTGGCCATTGCCGGGCGGATGGACCTGGGCACCATCGGCAGCTTTTTGCAGTACACCCGCTCCTTCAGCCAGCCGGTGACCCAGATCAGCATGCAGTTCAACGCCATCCTGGCCGCGCTGGCGGGCGCGGAGCGCATCTTCGCCGCCATCGACGAAACGCCGGAACCGGACGCGGGCTATGTGACGCTGGTGAACGCGGTCATCGGTGAGGACGGCACCATCACCGAGAGCGAAAAGCGCACCGGCCAGTGGGCCTGGAAGTGGCCCCACCACGACGGGCGGCTGGAGTATGTGCCGGTACGGGGCGACGTGACCTTCGAGCATGTGGACTTCGGCTATGAGCCGGAGAAGATCGTGCTTCACGATTTGAGCCTTTACGCCCGGCCCGGCCAGAAGATCGCCTTTGTGGGCTCCACCGGCGCGGGCAAGACCACCATCACCAACCTCATCAACCGCTTCTACGAGGTGCCGGAGGGCAAGATCCGCTACGACGGCATCAACATCACCAAGATAAAGAAGGACGACCTGCGCCGCAGCCTTGGCATGGTGCTGCAGGACACTCACCTCTTCACCGGCACGGTGAAGGAGAACATCCGCTATGGGCGGCTGGACGCCACCGACGAGGAGATCGTGGCGGCGGCAAAGCTGGCCAACGCCGACTTTTTCATCCGCCATCTGCCAAAGGGCTACGACACGGTGCTCACCGCCGACGGCGCCAACCTCAGCCAGGGCCAGCGCCAGCTGCTGGCCATCGCCCGGGCCGCCGTTGCGGACCCGCCGGTGCTGATTTTGGACGAGGCCACCTCCTCCATCGACACCCGCACCGAGAAGCTCATCGAAAAGGGCATGGACAAACTGATGGCGGGCCGCACCGTCTTTGTCATCGCCCACCGGCTTTCCACCGTGCGCAACTCCAACGCCATCATGGTGCTGGAGCACGGGCGCATCATCGAGCGGGGCGACCACGACGGCCTGCTTGCGCAGAAGGGCCGCTACTACCAGCTTTATACCGGGCAGTTCGAGCTGTCCTGACAAACGTCAAAAAAGGCCTTCGGGTGCATCACCCGGAGGCCTTTTCTTGTTTTGTTTTCACCGGCCGCGCTCTTTCAGGGCGCGGTCGATGTCCCGCTGGGCGGCCCGCTTCGCGGCGGTCTGCCGCTTGTCATAGAGTTTTTTGCCCTTGCACAGGCCCAGTTCCAGCTTCACCCTGCCGTGCTTGAAGTAGAGCGCCAGGGGCACCAGCGTGTAGCCCTGCAGCTTCACTTCCTGGGCCAGCTTGCGTATCTCGTTTTTGTGGGCCAGCAGCCGCCGGGCCCGCAGCGGGTCGCGGTTGAAGATGTTGCCCTTTTCGTAGGGGCTGATGTGCATGCCCCGCACATAGAGCTGGCCGTCCTCCACATCGCACCAGGAGTCCTTCAGGTTCACCTGGCCCATGCGCAGGCTCTTCACTTCGGTGCCCACCAGTTCGATGCCGGTCTCCAGGCTTTCCACCACGAAGTATTCGTGCCGGGCCTGCCGGTTCAGGGCAATGGTTTTGGTTTTCACTTGTTCAGGCATTTGCGGTTTCTCCTTTGCCTTGGTTCGAACACCGGGGCGGGAGGCTTTTTTTACAGCTCTCCTCTGCCGCTGAGGGCCTTGTAGAGAGTGGTCTCGTCGGCATATTCCAGGCTGGACCCCACAGGCAGGCCGTAGGCCAACCGGGTGGTCTTGATGCCAAGCGGCTTGATGAGTTTGGCCAGATACATGGCAGTGGCTTCGCCCTCCACCGTGGGGTTGGTGGCCATGATGACCTCCTTCACGGCGCCGCCGGCAAGGCGGGCCAGCAGCTCCTTGACGCACAGCTGGTCTGCGCCGATGCCGTCCATCGGGCTGATGAGGCCGTGGAGCACATGGTAAAGGCCGTTGTACTCCCTGGTGCGCTCAAAGGCGGTGACGTCCCGGGGGCTCTCCACCACACAGATGACGCTGGAGTCCCGCTTGGGGGAAGAACAGATGCGGCACACCTCGTTCTCGGTGTAGTCCTGGCAGATGCGGCAGCGGTGCAGCTTCGTGTGGGCTTCCTCGATGGCCCGGGCCAGCTCCATCGCCTCGGCGGCAGGCATGCTGAGCACCTGATAGGCCATGCGCGTGGCGCCCTTGCGCCCCACGCCCGGGAACTTGGAGAACTGCTCCACCAGCTTTTCCAGCGGGGCCGCGTTGTAACCCATGTCCGTTCCCCCTTACAGGCCGGGGAAGTTCGCCCCGCCGGTGATCTTCTGCATGGCGGCCTCGGCGTCCTCGTCCACCTTGCGCACGGCCTCGTTCACCGCGGCGGCCACCATATCCTCCAGCATCTCGATGTCGTCGGGGTCGGCCAGCTCGGGCTTGATGTGGATGGCGGTGACCTGGTGCTTGCCGGTCATGGTGACCTCCACCATGCCGTCGGAGACGCTGGCGGTGTATTCGGTGTTCTCCAGCTCTTCCTGCTTGGCTTTCATGTCATCCTGCATCTTCTGGGCCTGGCGCATCAGCGCGTTCACGTCGGGTTTGCCGTAACCCTGGGGCAGTCTTGCTTTCATGGGGATCTTCTCCTTTATCCTGTTCTATTCTTATTCTTTGTCCTTGTATACCACATCTACACCGTGGTTTTCAAGATCTTTGAGCGCCTGCTCCACCGTGGGGTGGTCCGCCGCCTGACCATTGGGCGGCGTGTAGGGGCCGATGCCGCAGACAAGGCCGCTCACCTCCTGGATGATGGCCTTGAGCAGGGCCTGGGAGTCCTTGTTCTGGCGGATGAACTCCCGGAAGATGCCGCCGCCGTCGATGAGCACCCGCCGCCCGTCATAATAGGCTTTGGAGCCCTTGAGATAGGCGGGCAGCATGTGGTCGCGCTTTTTGAGCGCGTCCAGCACCTGAGGCCAGGGCTCGAAAGGCTGCGGCGGGCCGGAAACAGCGGGCTTTGCCGCCGCGGGGCGCGCCGGGCGGGGTTTCGGCTGAGCCGCCGGCTGCTGCTCCATGGGCTGGTTTTCCCAGGGCAGCGGCGCGGGAGCCGGCTCCGCCTGCGCCGCGGCAGCGGTCTGGGCCGGAACTTCGGCCTGGGCCTGCGCGGCAGGCTGAGCCGGAGCGGCGGGCTGCCAGGCGGAACTGGCCGGGGCGGGGGCCGCCGCGAAGGGGGCGGGCTGCCGGGCCTGTGGGGGCGCGGCCTGCGCCGGGGCGGCCGCCGGCTGGGCCGCGGGCTGGGAAATGGCGAACAGCGCCAGTTCCAGCTCGATGCGCGGGTCGGTGCCGCGGCTCATCTTCTCCATGGCGTCGCCCAATTGGCGGATGGCCCGCACGCTGCCGGCCTGGGGCGCGGATGCGCCTTTTTCCAGATAGAGGGCCTCCTCCTCGGGAGGCACGCCCGCCAGCAGGTTCTTGCCGCCGGGCAGGGCCGCCAGCATGAGGTTTCGGTAGTGGGCGATGAGCTCTTCGCACAGGCGCTTCATGTCCACCGAGCGCTGGCGCAGCTGGGCCACCTGCTCCAGCGCCGCCGCAGGTTCGCCCGCCGCCAGCGCATCGCTGATGGCAAAGAGATAGCTTCGGTCGGTGACGCCGGCCATCCGGCGCACCAGCGCCTCGTCGATGGCGCCGCCCACACCGGCGCAGGTGTCCAGAATGGAGAGGGCGTCACGCAGCGCGCCGTCCGCCAGGCGGGCAATGAGCTGTGCTGCCGCGCCGTCCAGTTCCAGGCCTTCTTCCTCTGCCACATAGCGGATGCGGCCCGCGATGTCCTCGGGGCGGATCCTGCCGAAATCGTAGCGCTGGCAGCGGGAGAGGATGGTGGCGGGCACCTTGTGGATCTCGGTGGTGGCCAGGATGAACACCACATGGGAGGGAGGCTCCTCCATGATCTTCAGCAGCGCGTTGAACGCCGGGGTGGAGAGCATGTGCACCTCGTCGATGATATACACCTTGTAGGTGCAGACGCTGGGGGTATAGGCCGCTTCGTCCCGCAAATCGCGGATGTTGTCCACGCCGTTGTTGGAGGCGGCGTCGATCTCCACCACGTCCAGGATGGAGCCGTCGTCGATGCCGCGGCACACCTCGCACTCGCCGCAGGGGTCGCCGCCCTCGTTGTGAGGGCAGTTGATGGCCTTGGCAAAAATTTTGGCGCAGCTGGTCTTGCCGGTTCCGCGGGTGCCGGTGAACAGGTAGGCGTGGCCCACCCGGTGGGCGGCGATCTGGTTTTGCAGCGCGGCCACGATGTTCTGCTGGCCCGCCACGTCCTCAAAGCGGCGGGGCCGCCACTTGCGGTACAATGCCCGGTACACGCCGGCACCTCCTTTGGAAATACTACAAAAAACGGACAGGCCCGCAGAGGAAAGTTCCCCCGCCTTTGCGCCGCTCGGCATACGGATGCAGACTGGCTGCGGCGCACGCGGCAGACCACTTAATGCTGCTCGGTTCCCCGCCTGACATGGTTCATGGCGCCCCGTCGCGCAGGGCCCGCATCCGTATGCCGAACAGCGCACGGTTTTGGCTCTGTCCGAACAGGTATATTATACACAAAACTTTGGGCAAATGCAACCTTACAAAGCAAAAACGGCCCGCCGCTTCGGGCGGGCCGTTTTTCGGCTCTGAAAAAGCTTATTTGACGATCTCGCCCTCGCTGGCGCCGCCGCAGGCGTTGGACTCGTCGGTGTCGATGTGCATGGCGGTGGCGAACTTCTCGCTCACACGGATGACCACATCGTCAAACACCAGCTTGCGGCCCTCGCTGCCGCAGGCCACCTTGACGATCTCCTTGTCGGCCACGCCCAGCTTTTCGGCGTCCTCAGGGGTGACATGGATGTGGCGCTTGGCCACGATGACGCCTTCCTTCAGCTCCACCTCGCCGCAGGGGCCCACCAGCTTGCAGCCGGCGGAACCGGCAGTGTCGCCGGACTCCCGCACGGGGGCGGAGATGCCGATGGAGCGGGCATCGGTGGCGGACAGCTCCACCTGGTCGGCGCCGCGGCAGGGCCCAAGGATGGACACGTTGGCCAGCTCACGCTTGGGGCCCACCACGGTGACGCGCTCGTTGGAAGCATACTGGCCGGGCTGGCTCAGAGGCTTCTTGACAGTCAGCTCATAGCCCGCGCCGAACAGGGCCTCCAGGGTCTCCTTGCAGACGTGCACATGACGGGCCGAAGTCTCAACCAAAAATTTCATTGTGATATTTCCTCCCTTTATCCTGCACCGCGCCGCCTGGCGGGCGCAGCGTTTCCATTTACCGTATCTATTTTAGCACACGGGGTAAAAAGTTCAAGACAAAACCCGGCTTTTTATGATATAATAAACGCAAATGTGCAAGGCCGGCGCATTTTTTTGCACACGGCCGGAAAGGAAGCGCCCCTGATGGATTTTGAACAGCTGAAGCAGGAGTGTCTGGCCTGCCGCAAATGCGGTTTGTGCGCCACCCGCACCAACGTGGTGTTCGGCACCGGCCCCAAGACAGCGGAAGTGATGCTCATCGGCGAAGGCCCCGGCAAAAACGAGGACGAGCAGGGCCTGCCCTTTGTGGGCCGCAGCGGCAAACTGCTGGACCAGTATCTCACCGCAGTGGACCTGGCGCGGGACAAAAACGTCTTCATCGCCAACATCGTCAAGTGCCGCCCGCCGGAGAACCGCGACCCCTTGCCTGAGGAGTGGGACGCCTGCCTGCCCTGGCTGCGGGAGCAGTTCCGCATCATCCGGCCGAAGATCGTGGTGTGCCTGGGGCGCATCGCCGCCCAGCGACTCATCCGCCCGGACATTTCGGTGACCAAGGAGCACGGCCTGTTCGAGGAAAAAAGCGGCGTGTGGTTCATGGCCACCCTGCACCCCGCCGCCCTGCTGCGCAACCCCAGCCAGAAGCCGATGGCCTTCGGGGATTTTGTGGCCCTGCGGGAGAAGATAAACGAAGTGTGCGACCACACATATTAAACAGAGAAGGCCCGGAGAACGCTCTCCGGGCCTTTTTTCATTGTTTCTTTCTTGCCGCTTTGTTCGGTCTTCTCTTTATGCTCAAAATTCTAACAAAATCATCGAACAGAGAAGCATCCCTCGGCTCAAACATCAGCCATTTTCCATCGTGATAGGTCTGGGCCTCATCGTAGACATTCTGTACTTCTTGGGAATAACTTGCCCGGTCGTTTTCAAACTTCAAACGCTCCTGTTTTCCCAGAACGACCATAAATCCCACGCAGTTTTCTCTTGCATACAAAGCGCACAGGGTCTTGCCGCCACGGCGGTATTTGTATTCATAGGCCCACGCTTTGCCGCCATCCCCCCACAAATGCTCCATGTCATATTTCTCATCGATCAGGGCACACAGCTGCTTCCACACTTCAACTAAAGAGGGGCCTACCAAAGCCGTCATTTGTTCCGAGCTGGGTATTTTATCAGGCATAAAAGCCTCCCTTTCATTTTTCACTCTCCCAAGCAGGGCAAAGCTCAAACGTCATTCCGCGAACCACTCCACCGCGCGGCGGGCAGAGAAGTTTTCCTCCAGCCAGGCTTTGGTCTGGCTGGTGTCGAACTGCCAGGCATAGGTGGGGCAGGAAAAGCGGCAGACAAGGCAGTTGACGCATTTCGCGCCGTCCACTTCCAGCAGTTCGTTCAGCGCACCGGCAGGGCAGGCGCGCACACAGCGGCCGCAGTGGTTGCAGCGCTCCTTGTCGCGGCTGCGCCCGATGGGCCGTAGGGGCTTGCGGGGCGCGTTTGCGTCGCCGGGAAGGGCGGCGGGGCGCAGGGGCTCGCTTTCGCAGGCGGCCAGCACTTTTTTTGCAAAGGCGGCGAAGGCGGGCATGTCCTCCTTGTCGGGCCGGCCCGCGCCCAGGGACGGGGCAAACACATGGGGCGTGATGGGAGCGATGCCGCCCACGCAGACAAAGCCCTGTTCGGTCATCTGCCGTGCGGCGGCCGCCAGGGCGTTCTCATAGTCCCGATTGCCGTAGGCCGTCAGGATGACGCAGGGCCCGCCCTGGCCCCGAAGCTGGCTGAAAAGGCCCTCCACCCGGGGGCCGAAGCCGCCGTACACCGGCAGGGCCAGCACCAGCAGTTCATCCTTTGCCACCGGGATGACTGCCGGCAGCTTTGCGGGCGGGCAGGTGCAGTCGATGGGTTCCGCCGGCAGGCCAAATTGCCCGCACAACAGCATCGCGGCGCGTTTCGTGCCGCCGGAGGGGCTGAAGTATGCCGCTTTGACGGCTTTGATGGGGCTCATTTCCGTTCACGTTCCTTTGCATTTGTTTTCTTTGATTATAACGCCCGGCCCGCCCCTTCGTCAACGCTGCGGGTCAGCCCAGCCCCTCCACAAAGGCACGCAGCATGGCAAGGCCTGCCGGGCCGCTTTTTTCCGGATGGAACTGAAAGCCGGCCACATTCCCCCGCCGCACCGCGGCGCAGACAGTGCGGCCGCCGTACTCCACCGTGGCGGCGCAGTCCTCACTGCGGCGGGGCAGCGCCTGAAAGCTGTGAACGAAATAGACTTCGTCGCCATTCCGGGTGTTTTTGAAAAGGCCCCGCTCCGCACCGGGGGCGAGGGTCAGGGCGCTCCACCCGATGTGGGGCACCTTGAGGGGCGCGCCCCCCGCCGTTTTGTCCGGCAGCGGCTCCACCGTGCCCTCCACAAGGCCCAGGCCTTGGTTCAAGCCCCCCTCGGTGCTGGAATCCAGCAGCATCTGCATGCCGAGGCAGATGCCCAGGAGCGGCGTGCCCTCCCCTGCCTTTTGCAGCAGCGGCTCCACCAACCGCTGGCGGCGCAGCTGGGCCATGCCGTCGGCGAAAGCGCCCACGCCGGGCAGCACCAGCGCCCCGGCGCGCAGGACGTCCCCCGGTTCGGCGGCAAAGCGCACATCCGCGCCGCAGTGTTCCAGCGCACGGCGCACGCTCAAAAGATTGCTGCGCCCGTAGTCCACCACTGTTACCACCGGCCTCATCGTCTCACCTCCACGCCAAGGGCCCGCAGCTGTTCTTTCAGCGCGGGCACGTCGGCTTTGCCGTAATGCAGGATGCTGCCCACCGCCACCGCGTCCGCTCCGCCCTTCGCGGCGGCGGCCGCGTCTTCGGCGCATCCCGCGCCCCCGGCGGCGATGACCGGCACATCCACCAAAGCCGCCACCGCGGCGATCAGCTCCTGGTCCATCCCCTTTTGAAAGCCCTCCTTGTCCACGCTGGAGAGCAGTATCTCCCCCGCGCCGAGGGACACGGCCTCTTTGGCCCATTCCAGCACGTCTTTGCCGGAGTGCTCCCGGCCGTTGTCGTAGTAGGCCTCCCAGCCGGCGGCGGGGCGGGCGGGGTCCCGGCGCTTTGCCTGGATGCTCAGCACCATGCACTGGCTGCCAAAGGCTCGGGCGATCTCGGTGATGAGCCCAGGCCGCCGCAGGGCGGCGGTGTTCATGGCAGCTTTGTCCGCCCCGGCTTTCAGCACCGCAGCCACGTCCTCCACACTGCGCAGGCCGCCGCCCGCCGTGATGGGGATGAACACGTCGGCGGTGGTGCGCGTGAGGATATTTCCCAGATTGTTGCGCTCATAGAGGCTGGCCACCGTGTCCAGATACAGGATCTCATCGACGCCCTGCTCATAATAGCGGCGGGCAAAGTCGTGGGGGTCGCCCAGCTTGCGCAGGCCTTCGTACTGGATGCCCTTCACCAGAAAGTCGTCCTTCACATCAAGGCGCGCGATGAGGCGTATTTTCCGGCTCATCCTCACCCCTCCTTTTCCGGTGCGCCGTACCCGCAAAGGCTCTCGCCTTCAAAGGGCGTGTGCCGCAGGCTCCAGCGCCCGTTTTCATACTGCCACAGATGGGGCGAACGGAACCGGTCCGCCAGATGCATGAAGTAGTCCAGGTCCATTTCCGGCTGTTCAAAGCAGTCGGCGGCGGCGCCGAAGTGCTTTTTGTCGATGGAGATGTACTGGAAGAAATCCTGGGCGAAGCGCATGGGAAACTCGCCGTCGAACTTTTTGCAGAGGGCCACCCCCTCCTCCCGGGTGATCTCGTGGTTGCGGATCTCCTGGGCCGCGTCGTAGGTACAGCGGCCGATGCCGTACTTGATGTAGGTGGTGTAGTAGAAGAAGTCATCCACCTTGTCGTCGATGGAGTTGTATTTGGAGTAGGTGCCCGCCGTGCGCTCGGGGCTGGGCACAAAGCCGCCGTGCTCCACGCTGTAATAATAAGCGCCCTGGGGATGCCATTTTTCGTAATAGCCCATGTAGTGCACCTGGATGTGGTTTTTCTCCACGTCGGAGGTGTCGCTGGGCAGGTAGATGGCCAGGTCCGCCTTGTCCACCTTGAAGTCCTCTTCCAGCTGGCGCAGGGACACGCCGCCCAGATAGATGTGGTCAAAATCATTGGTGGCAAAGAAGTGCTCGTCCCGCAAAGCGCTGTCGTTGTCGGCGATGGGGTTGCCGAACTCGGCCTCGTTCTCGCCGTAGAACACCAGCGGGATGCCGAACTTGGCGGCCATCTTGGGGGCCAGCTGCTTCTGGCCCAGGATAAAGGGCTGGAAGGGGTGGAACAGGTTCTCGGTGGCCAGGCGGGTGAGCAGGCGGTGGGTCAGGCCGTTCGGGGTGCACAGATAGTTGTCGAACCCGGCATGGATCCACGCCTCAAAGTTCTGCCAGCCCCAGGGGGTGTAGATGTGGGGCGCCCAGGTGACGGTGAGAGGGTGCATGCCATATTTGTATTTCAGCAGGTGGGCGGCGTAGAAGCTGTCCTTGCCGCCGCTGCCCGGCACAAGGCAGTCGTAGCTGCCGTCGGCCCTGCGGTAGCGGTCGCACAGTTCCCGCAGCTGGCGCTCCCGGTCAGCCCAGTCGATCCTGCCCTCCTTGTTGTGGCAGGCGTGGCAGGCGTCGCACACGCCGTCGGCCTGGATGACCATGGTCTTTTTCTTCGAGTGGATGGTGTGCTCGAACTCATAGCAGCTGTTGGGCTTCTGGTTGGTCATCACGCACTCTTTGCAGTACTGCACGTTCCGGGGCAGGCCGAAGAAGGTCTCCCGCTTTTCGGGCGGGATGTCCGGGGCGTATTTGGAATAGTCGATGGGGATATAACGGGGAAGTTTTTCCATGATGAAGGTCCCTTCTTTCTTTTTCATAACAAAAAGGCAGGGCAAAGGCGCCATGACGGCAAGAGGGAACGCTCCCTTGCCCGGCGGGCGCCTTTGCCCTGCCCTGTGTTGGTTTTTTATGATTCGCCGTAGGTGCGGATGATGGCCTGGGCCGCCTCCCGGCTGGAGATGCGGGCGTCCATTGCCCGCTTTTCGATGAGGCGGTGGGCCTCCTCTTCGGTGAGGCCCGCGTGGAGCGCCAGCAGGCATTTGGCCTGGCAGATCACCCGCGCCTCATCCAGCCGCTTTGTGAGGCGGCGGTTCTGGTCGGCGATCTTCTGCATCCGCTGGCGGCCGGCGCGCAGAAGGCGCACCGCGAAGGCCGCCTGCTGGCGGGAGAGGGGCTTTGGCAGCACCAGCACCCCGTATTTTTCCAGCCCCGCGGCGATCTTGTCCGCCTGGGGCGCGGCGCAGAGGAAGATGACATCCAGGCCGCTTTCCACCGCCTGGATGGCCAGCTCCCGGCCGAACTCGTCCGGCAGAGGGGCGTTGATGACCATCAGGCTGCCGCCGCCCGCGGTGAAGCCCCGGCGGGCCTCCCCCGCGCTGGTGCAGCACACGGCAGGCCCGCCTGCCGCAAACACGCTTTTCAGCGCCTCATGGGTCTGTTTTTCCCCGACGATCCACACGCCTGCCATGCCTTTCACCTGCCTTTTGAGGAGGATGTTTTGTCAGATGCGGTCAAAATACTGCTGCATCTCGTACTCGTGAGGGTCCTCCGCCCCGGCGCTGGCCGCGGCGACCCGCCGCTTCTGGGCGAGGTAGGTGTCCAGCAGGCGGGCCGGGAGGGTCTGCTGCAAAAAGCGGCTCTCTTCCGCTGCCTTCACCGCCTGGGCAAGGCTGGCGGGCAGCGTGGCCGCCACCGGGCCCGCTTCGCCGGCGGCGAAGTGGTTCCTGTCGGCGGCGGCAGGCAGCGGCAGGCCGTCCCGGATGCCCTCCATGCCGGCTTCCAGCAGAAGGGCGGTGACGTAATAGGGATTGCAGGCGGGGTCCGGGCTGCGCAGTTCCATGCGGCAGTCCGCGCCGGTGGCCGCCGGCACCCGCACCAGCGAGGAGCGGTTCTGGCAGGACCAGCTCACCGTGCCCGGCGCTTCGCAGCAGCCCAGCCGCTGGTAGGAGCCGGGCAGGGGGTTTGCAAACGCCGTCAGCTCCGGTACACGGCGCAGGATGCCCGCCAGGAAAGCCGCCGCCACCGGGTCCGGCTGGTCTTTGAAGTTTTCGAAGAGGTTGCGCCCGTCCTTGATGACCGAGAAATTCAGGTGCAGCCCGTTGCCGCTTTTGCCGGGCAGGGGCTTGGGCAGAAAGGAGGCGAACAGGCCGTGCTGCCCCGCGATGGCCTTGACCACCGTGTGCACCGTCATCAGATCGTCCGCCGCCTGCAGGGGCGAGGCGCAGCGGAAGTCGATCTCATTTTGGCCGGGGCCCTGCTCGTGGTGGCTGCGCTCGGGCTGGATGCCCATCTCCTCCAGCGTGAGGCAGATGTTGCGGCGCACGTTCTCGCCCCGGTCGATGGGGGCAAGGTCAAAGTAGCCGCCCTGGTCGAAGGGGATGCGGGTGGGCTGGCCGTGCTCGTCGGTCTCGAAGAGATAGAATTCGCATTCCGGCCCCACCAGGAAGTGATACCCCTCCTTTGCCGCCGCCTGCTCGGTGCGGCGCAGCAGGGCCCGGCCGTCCCCCTCAAAGGGGCGGCCGTCGGGGTAGCGCACGTCGCAGAACAGCCGCCCCACGCAGCCCTCGCTGGGCCGCCAGGGCAGCAGGGCGAAGGTGTCCAGGTCCGGCTGAAGGAACAGGTCCGATTCGGCCACATTGGCAAAACCGGGGATGGCGGACGCATCGAAGGACACCCCCTGCTGGGCCGCGTGCCGCAGCTGGCTGGACATGATGGCGATGTTTTTCTGCACGCCGAACATATCGCAGAAGGCCAGGCGGATGAACTTGATGTCGTTTTCCTCCACAAAGCGGAGAAGCTGGTCAAGGGTGTGGGTCATAAAGGCGCCCCTCCTTTGCAACGGTGAAAATTGCAAAAAGCGCTGCGTTGCCCTTGGGGGAGAACGCAGCGCCTTTGCTGTTTCGATCAATGGTATTATACCCGTCCCGGCCGCCCGCGTCAAGATGTTTTGTTGACAAGGTGCGCGGGGAATGCTATTCTTAAAGGCGAACAACGGCGTTCATGCCGCCCGTTTTGCGGGCCGGCCTGGTCGCCGTTTGTTTATTTTCCGGCCCGCGGGGCAGAAAGGACGCAAACCATGGCACAGATCATCAACCATTCTTTTGATACCATTCCCAAAAGCTACCTGTTCAGCGAGGTGGCCCGCCGGGTGGCGGCCTTCCGCGCCGCCCACCCGGGAAACCAGCTCATCCCCATGGGCATCGGCGATGTGACCCGTCCCCTGCGCCGCCCGGTCATCGAGGCGCTGAAAAAAGCCGCCGATGAGCAGGCCCGCGCCGAAAGCTTTCACGGCTACGGGCCCGAGCAGGGCTATGACTTTTTGCGCCAGGCGGTGCTGGGCCACTATGCAGGATTCGGCGTGCACCTTGAAAAAGAGGACATTTTCATCAGCGACGGCGCCAAGAGCGACCTGGGCAACCTTCCGGACCTGTTCTCCGAGCACTGCGTGGTGCTTCTGCCCGACCCGGTGTATCCCGTCTATCGGGATTCCAACCTGATGGCCGGGCGCAAAATCAAATACCTTGCCGCCACCCGCGCCAACGGCTTCGCGCCCCTGCCCGGCGAAGCCCTGCACGCGGACCTTGTCTATCTGTGCAGCCCGGCGAACCCCACCGGCGCGGCTTACTCCAAAGAGCAGCTGAAGGTCTGGGTGGACTGGGCCCTGGCGAATGACGCGGTCATCCTCTACGACGCGGCCTATGAATGCTTCATCCAGGACGATCTGCCCCACAGCATCTATGAAGTGGAGGGCGCGAAGGAATGCGCCATCGAGGTGTGCAGCCTGAGCAAGACCGCCGGCTTCACCGGCATGCGCTGCGGCTATACCGTGGTGCCCCACAGCCTTGTGCGGGAGGGTCAGAACCTGCACGATCTGTGGCTGCGCCGCCAGTGCACCAAGATGAACGGCGTGGCCTACCCCATCCAGCGGGCCGCCGAGGCGGTGTTCACACCCGAGGGCATGGCCGCCTGCAAGGAAGACATCGCCGCCTATCTGCGGGCCGCCGCCATCGTGGCCGAGGCGCTGGACGAACTGGGCATCTGGTACTGCGGCGGCAAAAACTCCCCCTACATCTGGATGGAGTGCCCCAGGGGGCTGGACTCCTGGCAATTTTTCGACGCCCTTTTGGAAAACGCCGGCATCATCGGCACGCCGGGCAGCGGTTTTGGCGAAAACGGCGAAGGCTACTTCCGCCTTTCGGCCTTCTCGGGCGAAGAGAATGCCCGCGTCGCCATGGAACGCCTGCGCGCCTGGCGGAACGGCTAAGCGCCTTTGCAGCACAAGCAAGCGCCCCGGAAAGCTCCGGGGCGCTCATTTTTATGCGTTCTGATGTTCCAGGGCCGCGGCAACGAAATCGCGGAAGATAGGCTGGGGCTTGTCGGGCCGGCTCTTGAACTCCGGATGGTACTGCACGCCCACGAAGAAGGGGTGGCCGGGCAGTTCCATGGCCTCCACCAGCCGCCCGTCGGGCGAGAGGCCGCTGAACACCACGCCCGCCCCGCTCAAGGCGGCGCGGAAGCCGTTGCTCACCTCGTAGCGATGGCGGTGGCGCTCGCTGATCATGCTCTGGCCGTAGATGCGGTGGAGCAGGGTGCCGGGCTGCACCGCGCAGGGGTAAGCCCCCAGCCGCATGGTGCCGCCCTTGGGCAGATTGCCCTGCTGGTCGGGCATCAGGTCGATGACGCAGCAGGCGCCTTCGGGGTCAAATTCGCGGGAGTTGGCCCCGGGCAGGTTCGCCAGGGCGCGGGCGGCGTTGATGACCGCGATCTGCATGCCAAGACAGATGCCGAAGTAGGGCACCTTGTTCCGGCGGGCCCAGTCCGCCGCCAGCACCATGCCCTCGATGCCCCGCTTGCCAAATCCGCCGGGCACCAGCACGCCGTCCGCCTTTGCCAGGCGCGCGTCCACCGTCCCGGGAGTGAGGCATCCCGAGTCCACCCAGTCCAGCGTCACGGCGGCACTGTTGGCATAGCCCGCGTGATTCAGCGCTTCCACCACCGAGAGATACGCGTCGTGCAGTTCCACATACTTGCCCACAATGGCGATGTTCACTTTTCTTTCCAGGCTGCCGATGCGCCGGCAGAGGGCCGACCATTCGGTGAGGTCGGGCTTCCTGGTCTCAAAGCCCAGCCGCTTGCAGACAAGATCGTCCAGCCCGGCGGCGTGGAGCATCAGCGGCACCTCGTAAAGGCTGCCAAGGGTGCGGTTTTCGATGACGCAGTCCGGCTCCACATTGCAGAAGGCCGCCAGTTTTTGCAGGATGCCCTCCTCCAGCGCCTCGTCGCACCGGGCGATGATGACGTCCGGCATGATGCCCATGCTCTGCAGCTCCCGCACCGAGTGCTGGGCGGGCTTTGTTTTGTGCTCGCCAGAGCACTTGAGCCAGGGCACCAGCACCACATGGAGGAACATACAGTTCTCCCGGCCTTTTTCCCGGCTGATCTGGCGCAGCGCCTCCAAAAAGGGCTGGCTCTCGATGTCGCCGATGGTGCCGCCGATCTCGGTGATGACCACATCCGCGCCGGTGTAATCCCCCAGGCCGTAGACAAACTGCTTGATCTCCCCGGTGATGTGGGGGATGGTCTGCACCGTGCGGCCCAGATACTCCCCTGCCCGCTCCTTGTGCAGCACGTTCCAGTAGACCCGGCCGCTGGTGAGGTTGGACAGCTTGTTCAGGTCCTCGTCGATGAACCGCTCATAGTGGCCCAGGTCCAGGTCGGTCTCCACGCCGTCCTCGGTGACGAACACCTCCCCGTGCTGGTAGGGGCTCATGGTGCCGGGGTCCACGTTGATGTAGGGGTCCAGCTTCTGGGCGGCCACCTTGAGGCCCCGCTGTTTCAGCAGCCGGCCAAGGCTGGCCGCGCTGATGCCCTTGCCCAGGCCGGACACCACCCCGCCGGTGACGAAAATATGCTTTGCCATAAAAAAACCCACCTCTGCTCCCTGCGCTTTTGCAAAAAAAGAGAGGGCGTCCATTGCCCCGCCGAAAACGGCGGGGCAATGGACGCCCTTGTCCTAACGAAAAGTCATTATAAGCCCGGCGACGGGGTTTGTCAACGGGAAATCACACGGAAAACAGCAGTTCGCTGTAATCAGGGTAAGGCAGCGCCCCTGCGGGCAGATGGCCTTCCGCCGCATCCGCCAGGCTGCGCACCGCGTCCATGGAAGGCAGCACCTCGTCGTGATAGAACCAGGCGGCCTTTTGGCCGTCGCCCAGGGTCTCGGCTTTGGCCAGCGCCTCTTCCAGCTTGTTCTGGGCGGCGTCGATCTTATCGTAGCTTTCGGCCAGCTGTTCCAGCCGGGTCTGCAGTGCCGCGCAGGAGGCGGCGGGAGCCGCCGCCCTGCATCCGTTGATGGAGGCGGCAAGGCGATCCATGGAAGCCTGCACCGCGGGCAGGAACTGCCCGCGCACCATCATGCCCATGGTCTTTGCCTCCACGTGCAGTGTCTTGCAGTAGTTTTCCAGCAGGATGGCGTAGCGGGAGCGCACCTCGCCCTCGGTGAAGATGCGGTGGGTGGTGAACAGGCGGATGTTCTTTTCCGCCACCATGCAGGGCAGAGCCTCCGGGGTGGAGCGCAGGTTGTAAAGCCCCCTTCTTTCCGCCTCGGCCACCCACTCGTCGGTGTAGCCGTTGCCGTTAAAGATGACCTTTTTGTGCTTTTTGATGGCGCGCTTGACCAGCTCGTGCACGGCGGCGTCCATCCCGCCGGGGGCGGCGTCCTTCAGCTCGCCGTAGAACTCCCGCAGGGCCTGGGCCACGGCGGTGTTCAGCACCACATTGGGGCCGGACACCGACAAGGAAGAACCTGGCATGCGGAACTCGAACTTGTTGCCGGTGAAGGCGAAGGGGCTGGTGCGGTTGCGGTCGGTGGTGTCCTTGAAGAACTGGGGGATGACCGATGTGCCCATCTGCATGGCCACCTTCTCCTGCTTGCCGAAATATTCGTCGTTCTCGATGGCTTTCAGCACGGCGGTGAGCTCGTCGCCCAGGAACACCGACACGATGGCCGGCGGCGCTTCGTTGGCCCCCAGGCGGTGGTCGTTGCCGGCGGTGGCCACCGCCACCCGCAAAAGGTCGGCGTACTCGTCCACCGCCTTGATGACCGCCATCAGGAACACCAGGAACTTGGTGTTCTCGGCGGGGGTGCGGCCGGGGTAGAGCAGGTTCGCGCCGGTGTTTGTCACGAGGGACCAGTTGTTGTGTTTGCCGGAACCGTTGATGCCTTCAAAGGGCTTTTCGTGGAGCAGGCAGGCCAGGCCGTGGCGGTCGGCCACCAGCTTCATCATCTCCATGGTCAGCTGGTTGTGGTCCACGGCGATGTTGGCGGTGTCGTACACCGGAGCCAGTTCGTGCTGGGCGGGAGCCACCTCGTTGTGCTTGGTCTTGGCGGGCACCCCCAGCTTCCACAGCTCCTCGTCCAGGTCGTGCATGAAGGCCGCCACGCGGGGGCGCAGCGCGCCGAAGTAATGGTCCTCCATCTCCTGCCCCTTCGGCGCGGGCGCTCCCAGCAGGGTGCGGCCGGTAAAGACCAGATCCCTGCGCTTTTCAAAGAGGGCCTTATCCACCAGGAAATACTCCTGCTCCGGGCCGATGGTGGTGGAGACGCCCGTCACCGCCTCGTCCCCCAGCAGGTGCAGGATGCGCACCGCCTCATGGCTCAAAGTCTCCATCGAGCGCAGAAGGGGGGTCTTTTTGTCCAGCGCTTCGCCGCTGTAGGAGCAGAAGGCGGTGGGGATGTAAAGAGTGCCGTCCTTGATGAAGGCGGGGCTTGTGGGGTCCCAGGCGGTGTAGCCCCGGGCCTCAAAGGTGGCGCGCAGGCCGCCGGAGGGGAAGCTGGACGCATCCGGCTCGCCCTTGATGAGCTCCTTGCCGGAGAAATCCATGATTGCTTCGCCGCCGCCCACCGGGGAGATGAAGCTGTCATGCTTTTCGGCGGTGAAGCCGGTCATGGGCTGGAACCAGTGGGTGAAATGGGTGGCGCCGTGCTCCACGGCCCACTCCTTCATGGCCACCGCCACCGCGTTGGCCACGCTGCGCTCCAGCGGCAGGTTCTCGTCGATGGTCCTGCGCAGGGCTTTGTAAACGTCCTTGGGCAGTTTTTCCCGCATGACGCGGTCGCCAAACACCAGGCTGCCGTACAGTTCAGGCACATTCTTCGTCATAAAACAGCTCTCCTTTCCCCATTTGCGCCTTGGCGGCACAAAAAAAGCGGCGCTCCCGGATGAAGCCTCATCCGAAAGCGCCGTTGCTTTCCATGGCTGCAATTGTACTCGTTTTTCCCGCCTTGTCAACACCTTTTTTGCCGCCCGCAGAGCCTTTGCCCCTGCATGCCGCGCCGCCTTCGGCCCGGCTTTAATGTATTTTTTATCGCTTTAGTGCGGCAAATCGCTAAAACGACCCGGCTTTCGCGCCTGAATTTTTTTGCAAAACGCCGATTCTCACAAAACCGCTTTACAAACCCGCGGCCCCGGGCGTATCATAAAACACGACAAAGGCGTCAAAGCCCCCTGCGAGAGGGGGTTTTGGCGCCTTTGTCTTTTTCCATTTCGCAGATCGGGAGGTACCGCCATGAAAACACCCGGCAGCCAGGGCCTTTACTGCCCGCAATTCGAGCACGACAACTGCGGCATTGGCGCCGTTGTGGACATCCGCGGCCGCAAGAGCCACCAGACGGTGGCGGACGCGCTGACCATCGTGGAGCATCTGGAGCACCGCGCAGGCAAGGACGCCGAGGGCAAGACAGGCGACGGCGTGGGCATCCTCACGCAGGTGCCCCACAAATTCTTCCGCAAGGTGTGCGCCGGGCTGGGCATCCGCCTCGGCGGCGAGCGGGAATATGGCGTGGGCATGTTCTTTCTGCCTCAGAACGAGCTGGCCCGCCGTCAGGCCCAGAAGATGTTTGAGGTCATTGTGGAAAAGGAAGGCCTGGAATTCCTGGGCTGGCGGATGGTGCCGGTGCGGCCCGCGGTGCTGGGCCACCGGGCGCGGGACTGCATGCCCCTGATCTGCCAGGGCTTTGTGAAAAAGCCGGAGGATGTGCCCGCGGGCCTTGCCTTTGACCGCAGGCTCTACATCGTGCGGCGGGTCTTTGAGCAGAGCAACGAGGGCAGCTATGTGGTGAGCCTTTCCAGCCGGACCATCGTCTACAAGGGGATGTTCCTGGTGGGGCAGCTGCGCACCTTCTTTGACGATTTGCGGGACGAGGACTATGCGTCCGCCATCGCCATCGTGCACTCCCGCTTTTCCACCAACACCGACCCCAGCTGGGAGCGGGCCCATCCCAACCGCTTCATCGTGCACAACGGCGAGATCAACACCATCCGGGGCAACGCCGACAAGATGCTGGCCCGGGAGGAGACCATGAGCGCACCCGCCTTCAGCGCCGACGACATCACCCGGGTGCTGCCGGTGGTGGACACCACCGGCTCCGACTCCGCCATGCTGGACAACACCCTGGAATTTCTGGTGATGAGCGGCATGGACCTGCCGCTGGCGGTGATGGTGGCCATCCCCGAGCCCTGGAGCCACAACGACACCATCAGCCAGCGGCGGCGGGATTTTTACCAGTACTATGCCACCATGATGGAGCCCTGGGACGGGCCGGCCGCCATCCTGTTCAGCGACGGTGACGTGATGGGCGCGGTGCTGGACCGCAACGGCCTGCGCCCCAGCCGCTATGTCATCACCGACGACGGGCGGCTCATCCTCTCCTCCGAGGTGGGCGTGCTGGCGCTGGACGAAGGGCACATCCTCAAAAAGGAGCGGCTGCATCCGGGCAGGATGCTGCTGGTGGACCTTGCCAAAGGCGCGGTGCTCAGCGACGACGAGGTGAAGGAGCGCTACGCCGGAAGGGAGCCCTACGGCGAATGGCTGGACTCGAACCTTCTGCACCTGAGCGACCTGCATGTGCCCAATCAGAAAGTGCCCGCCCTCACCGGCGAGGAGTGCGCCCGGCTGCAAAAGGCCTTCGGCTACACCTGGGAGGAATACCGGGATTCGGTGTGCTCCATGGCCCTGAACGGCGCCGAGCCCATCGGCGCCATGGGCGCAGACACGCCGCTGGCGGTGCTCTCGGGGCAGTATCAGCCGCTGTTCAACTATTTCCGCCAGATGTTCGCCCAGGTGACCAACCCCCCCATCGACGCGCTGCGGGAAAAAATCGTCACCTCCACCGCTGTGTACGCGGGCAAGAACGGCAATCTTTTGCAGGAGAGCGCCGACAACTGCCACGTGCTGAAGATCGAAAACCCCATCCTCAGCGACCTGGACCTTTTGAAGATAAAGGCCATGGACCGCCCCGGCTTCAAGGTTGCGGTGGTGCCCATCCTGTTCTACAAATCCACCCCCATGGACCGGGTGCTGGAGCACCTGTTCGTGGCGGTGGACAAAGCCTACCGGGAGGGGGCCAACATCCTCATCCTCACCGACCGGGGCGTGGACGAGAACCATGTGGCCATCCCTTCGCTGCTGGCGGTGTCCGCCGTGCACAAGCATCTGGTCAAGACCAAGAAGTGCACGGCGCTGTCCCTCATTCTGGAATCCGGCGAGCCCCGGGAGGTGCATCACTTCGCCACCCTGCTGGGCTATGGCGCCTGCGCGGTGAACCCCTATCTGGCCCACGCCTCGCTGGCCCAGCTGGTGCGGGACGGCCTTTTGAACAAGGACTACTACGCCGCCGTTGCCGACTACGACAATGCGGTCTTGCAAGGCATCGTGAAGATCGCCTCCAAGATGGGCATTTCCACCCTGCAAAGCTATCAGGGCAGCCAGATCTTCGAGGCGCTGGGCATTTCGCGGCAGGTCATCGACGCCTACTTCACCGGCACTGTGAGCCGCATCGGCGGCATCACCCTGGAGGACATCGCCGCCCAGACCGACGCCCAGCACTCCCGCGCGTTCGACCCGCTGGGCCTTGCCACCGACCTGAGCCTGCCCTCCCTGGGGCGGCACAAGCTGCGCAGCCAGGGCGAGGCGCACCGCTACTCCCCCCAGGTCATCCACCTTTTGCAGCAGGCCGCCCGCACCGGCGACTATGCGCTGTTCCAGCGCTACGCCGAAGCCGCGGACGCCGAACGCAGCGGCCTTGTGCGCAGCCTGCTGGACTTCAACTGGCCTGCCGAAGGGGTGCCGCTGGAGGAAGTGGAGAGCGAGGAAGCCATCCTGCGCCGCTTCAAGACCGGGGCCATGTCCTATGGCTCCATCTCCCAGGAGGCCCACGAGGCGCTGGCCCTGGCCATGAACCGGCTGGGGGGCAAGTCCAACAGCGGCGAGGGCGGTGAGAGCGACGAGCGCCTTGCCAGCGCCGGCACTGCCGGCGACCGCTCCAGCGCCATCAAGCAGGTGGCCAGCGGGCGCTTCGGCGTGACCAGCCGCTACCTTGTGAGCGCGAAGGAGATCCAGATCAAGATGGCCCAGGGCGCAAAGCCCGGCGAGGGCGGGCACCTGCCCGCCGCCAAGGTCTACCCCTGGGTGGCAAAGACCCGCCACTCCACCCCGGGCGTGAGCCTCATCAGTCCCCCGCCCCACCACGACATCTACTCCATCGAGGACCTGGCCCAGCTCATCTATGACCTGAAGAGCGCCAACGACCAAGCCTGCATCTCGGTGAAGCTGGTGAGCGAGGCGGGGGTGGGCACCGTGGCCGCCGGCGTGGCCAAGGCCGGGGCGCAGGTCATCCTCATCTCCGGCTGCGACGGCGGCACCGGCGCGGCGCCCATCAGTTCCATCCACAACGCGGGCCTTCCCTGGGAGCTGGGGCTGGCCGAGACCCACCAGACGCTGCTGCGCTCGGGGCTGCGCCGCCGGGTGCGGCTGGAGACCGACGGCAAGCTGATGACCGGGCGGGATGTGGCCATCGCGGCGCTGCTGGGCGCGGAGGAATTCGGCTTTGCCACCGCCCCGCTGGTGACCCTGGGCTGCACCATGATGCGGGTGTGCAATTTGGACACCTGCCCCATGGGCATTGCCACCCAGAACCCCGAACTGCGGAGGCACTTTTGCGGCAAGCCGGAATATGTGGAGAACTTCATGCGCTTCATCGCCCGGCAGCTGCGGGAGTATATGGCAAAGCTGGGCGTGCGCACCGTGGACGAGATGGTGGGCCGCACCGACCTGCTGCGCCAGACGCACGGGACGGGCCGCGGGGCAGACGTGGACCTGAGCCGTGTGCTGGCGCGGGGCGGCGCAGAGAGCGGCCGCGCCGTGTTCGACCCTGCCGAAGCGTATGACTTCGGCCTTGAAAAGACGCTGGACCGGGCCCTCATGGCAAAGGAGCCGGTGCGCCGTGCCCTGGCGGAAGGCGTGCCCTGCCGCCTGAGCACGGAGGTAACGAACACCGACCGGGCCTTCGGCGCGCTGCTGGGGGCCGAGATCACCCGCCACAGCCCCGAGGGCTGGGCGGAGGACACCCTCATCCTGGACTGCGCCGGCGCGAGCGGCCAGAGCTTTGGGGCGTTTTTGCCCAAGGGCCTCACCCTGGCCCTCACCGGCGAGGGCAACGACTACTTCGGCAAAGGGCTTTCCGGCGGCAAGCTGGTTCTTCGGCCGGACGAAAAAGCCCGCTACGCCGCCGAGGAGAACGTCATCGTGGGCAATGTGGCGCTCTATGGCGCCACCTCCGGCCAGGCCTACATCAACGGCATGGCGGGCGAGCGCTTTTGCGTGCGCAACTCCGGCGCGGCGGCCGTGGTGGAGGGCGTGGGCGAACACGGCTGCGAGTATATGACCGGCGGCCGGGTGGTGGTGCTGGGCCCCGTCGGCAAGAACTTCGCCGCCGGCATGAGCGGCGGCGTGGCCTATGTGCTGGACGAGGAGAGCACCCTCTACCGCAACCTGAACAAGTCCATGGTGAGCATGGAAAAGGTGGAGAGCAAGTTCGACCGGGAAGAGCTTTACCGCCTCATCGGCGCTCATGTGCAGCACACCGGCTCGCCCAAGGGCCGGCGCATCCTGGCCGCCTTTGGCGAGTATCTGCCCCGGTTCAAAAAAATCATTCCCAACGACTACAAGCGGCTGGTCCAGCTCGCCTCCCAGTTCGAGGAGCAGGGCGTGGCCCCCGAGCAGGCCCAGATCGAGGCGTTCTACGCCAGTCTGGCCAGGAAATAAAAGGAGGATCGGTCATGGGCAAAACCACCGGTTTTTTGGAGTATCCGCGGCAGGAGGGGCCCGTTGTGCCGCCGCTGGAACGGCTGGACAGCTTTCGGGAGTTTCACCGCCTCCTCTCCCCCGCCGCTCAGGCACAGCAGGCGGCCCGCTGCATGGACTGCGGCGTGCCCTTCTGCCAGGCGGGCGTGGCCCTGGCGGGCATGACCGCCGGCTGCCCGCTGCACAACCTCGTCCCAGAGATGAACGATCTTGTTTTTCACGGCAACTGGGAGCAGGCCTGGCGGCGGTTGGAGCGCACCAACTGCCTACCGGAGTTCACTGGCCGGGTGTGCCCCGCCCTGTGCGAGGCGGCCTGCACCTGCGCGCGGCAGGAAGGGGCGGTGTGCACCCACGAAAACGAGCTGCAGGTGGCGGAATACGCCTTCTCCCATGGGCTTGTGAACGCCGCGCCTCCTGCCGTGCGCACCGGCAAAACGGTGGCGGTGGTGGGCAGCGGGCCCGCGGGCCTTGCCGCCGCCTGGCAGCTGAACCGCCGCGGTCACAGCGTCACGGTGTTCGAAAAGGCGGACCGCCCCGGCGGCCTTCTGCGCTATGGCATCCCCAACATGAAGCTGGACAAGGCCGTGCTGGACCGGCGCATCCGCCTGATGGAAGAGGCGGGCGTGACCTTCGTCTGCAACACCGACGTGGGCCGGGACGCGGCCGGCGAAGAACTGCTGGCAGCGTTTGACCGGGTGGTGCTGGCGGGCGGCGCGGGCCGTCCCCGGGATCTGGCGGTGCCCGGCCGGGAGGCGAAGGGCATCCTCTTCGCGGTGGATTTTCTCGGCCAGGTGACCAAGGCGCTGCTGGACTCGGATTTTCAAAAGCCGCCCCGCAAACTGGCCGAGGGCAAAAACGTGCTGGTGGTGGGCGGCGGCGACACCGGCAACGACTGCGTGGCCACCGCCCTGCGCCTGGGCGCGAAGAGCGTGACCCAGCTGGAAATGATGCCCCAGCCGCCCCTTGTGCGCACGGCGGACAATCCCTGGCCCCAGTGGCCGAAGGTGCGCAAGACCGACTACGGCCAGCAGGAGGCCATCGCCCTGTTCGGGGCCACCCCCGGCGCTATCAGGCCACCGTGTCCGCCTTCAAGGCCGACAAGCGCGGCCGGGTGTGCGGCGCAGTGGTGCAGAAGCTGGAGGCGCGCCCGGGCGAAAACGGCCGCACGGTGATGCTGCCGATTGCAGGCAGCGAAGAGGTGCTGCCCGCCGAGCTGGTGCTCATCGCCGCGGGCTTTGTGGGCTGTGAGGAATATCTGCCCGCCAGCTTCGGCGCGGCGCTCACCGATCGCGGCGTAGTGGCCGCGGAAGGCGAAGGCTATGCCACAAGCGCGCCCCGGGTGTTTGCCGCGGGTGATATTCGCCGCGGGCCCTCGCTGGTGGTGTGGGCCATCGCCGAAGGCATGGGCGCGGCCCGGGCGGTGGACGCCTCCCTGATGGGTTACAGCAATCTGTGAGGGCGGCGCGAATTTTGGAACGAGGGGGAGAAAGGAATGTGTACCATCCTGTGCTACGCGGGCCACGACATCGGCCCCAATCGTTTGCAGGAGTATCTTTTGCGCAGCCGGCGGCGCGGGCCGGACGACTATAAAGTGGTGGAAACGCCCTTCGGGTATCTGGGCTTTGCCCGCCTTGCCATCATGGGCCTCTCGCCCGAGGGGATGCAGCCCTTTGAACGGGAAGGCAGCTGGGCCGTGTGCAACGGCGAGGTGTACGGGTTCCGCCGCCTGAAAGAGGAGCTGGCCCGGCGGGGCTACGCCTTCAAGAGCGGGTCGGACTGCGAGGTGCTGCTGCCCCTGTGGCGGGAATACGGCTGTGAGATGTTCGCCCATCTGGACGCGGAGTTCGCCTGCGTGCTCTACGACGGGGCCAGCGACAGCCTCATCGCTGCCCGGGACCCCATCGGCATCCGGCCGCTGTTCTACGGCTATCCCGTGGACGGCGGGGCCATCGCCTTCGCCAGCGAAGCCGCCGAGCTGGTGGGCTGGGTGGATGCGGTGCGCCCCTTCCCGCCCGGCCACTATTACAAGGACGGCCGTTTTGTGCAGTATGAGGACATTGCCGCCGTGCGCGGCTACGTCCACGCGCCGCTGGAAGAGGTGTGCCGCAACATTCGCGAGAAGCTGGTGGCCGGGGTGGAAAAACGGCTGGACGCCGACGCGCCCCTGGGCTTTCTGCTTTCCGGCGGGCTGGATTCCAGCCTGGTATGCGCCATCGCAGCCAGAAAGCTGCAAAAACCCGTCCGCACCTTCGCCATCGGCATGGAGGGCGACGCCATTGATTTGAAGTATGCCCGGGAGGTGGCGGACTTCATCGGCGCGGACCACACCGAGGTCATCATGACAAAAGAGCAGGTGCTGGAGGCCCTGCCCCAGGTGGTGCAGGCGCTGGCCACCTGGGACATCACCACCATCCGGGCCAGCGTGGGCATGTACCTTGTCTGCAAGGCCATCCATGAAAGCACCGACATCAAGGTGCTGCTGACGGGCGAAATTTCCGACGAACTGTTCGGCTACAAATACACCGACTTCGCCCCCAGCGCCGCCGAGTTCCAGAAGGAGGCGGCCAAACGCATCCGGGAGCTTTTCTGCTACGACGTGCTGCGGGCGGACCGCTGCCTTGCCGCCAACAGCCTGGAGGCCCGGGTGCCCTTCGGCGATCTGGACTTCGTGCGCTATGTGATGTCCATCGACCCGGCCCGCAAGCTGAACACCTACGGCAAGGGCAAGTACCTCCTGCGCAAGGCCTTTGAGGGCGAGGGCCTGCTGCCGGCGCACATCCTCTGGCGGGAGAAGGCGGCTTTCAGCGACGCGGTGGGCCACAGCATGGTGGACGACCTGAAAGAATACGCCGAGACGCTCTACACCGGCGAGGAGTTCCAGGCGCGCCGGGCAAAATACGGCTACTGCCCGCCCTTCACCAAGGAGAGCCTGCTCTATCGGGAGTTGTTCGAGGGGTTTTATCCCGGCGAGGCGCGGATGATCCCCGGCTTCTGGATGCCCAATCCCGACTGGGAGGGCTGCAAAGTGGACGACCCCAGCGCCCGTGTGCTGGCAAACTACGGCGACAGCGGCATTTGAATCGGAACCAGCGCAGGGCGGGCCCGCAAGGCCCGCCCTGTTTACATTTTTTATGCGACTTGTGCGCCGCCCCCCAGGGAGCGCCCTTTTTGTGCGTCACAGCTTCAGCCTGCGCCGGATGGCCCCGGCCAGCGCCAGCGCCCCCAGCCCCTTCAAAAAATCCGGGATGACGAAGGGCAGCACGCACACCGTCAGGCTGGCCCGGAGGCCCATGCCGCTGACGAACATGAACCAGGTGGCGCCCAGGGCATAGCAGACCAGCTGGCCTGCCAGCACCCCTGCAAGGCGCAAGGCCATGCGCTGTGTGCGGCGGCAGACAGCGGCCAGCAGCGCCGCCATCAGCGGGTAGGCCCACAGAAAGCCGGCGGTCATGCCGGTGAGCGCCTGCGCGCCGGCGGCCATGTTGGCGAACACCGGCAGGCCCACCGCACCGATGCAGATATAGGCAAGGATGGAGGCCGCCGCCCAGCCGGGGGTGAGCATGGCCCCGGCGAAAAACACCCCCAGCACGCTCAAGGTCAGACTGACGGGCCCGATGGGGATGCTCAACGGGGCCGCCGCCGCCATAAATGCGGTGCACAAGCCCGCAAGGGCAAGGTTTTTTGCTTTTGTTCCCGAAGCAGCGTTCACGGCCCGCCCTCCCCTTCTCTTTTGAGCGGCCCGGCCGCCCGCGGCTCATTATACCACAACACCCGCCTCGCGCGCAAAGGTTTTGCACAGCTTTACGATGCTGCCCGCCGTGCGGAAGGCATCCCGCTTTGCCTGCGCGGGCTGTATTTCCACGCCCACGTCCTCCAAGCCGTCCGGCAGGGTGATAAAGGCAAGGCTGTCCGGCAGGCCGCTCTCCCGCAGGTCAGCAACAGCGAAAGAGCGCAGGCTTTCGAACTGCTTTTGCGGTGTGATATAATTAGGCAGGTGAAGCATGGCGTTAAAGAGTGAAAGGAGGCAATCCCGATGAAAATCGAAGCCAGCCAAAACGAACGCGTCTGCGAGGCTGTTATGAAATACCTGGGCTGCGAGTGCACACTCTTCGAGCCCATGGAGGACGACGCCCCCATCATGGAAGCCTATCATCATGCCCGGGAGGAAGGCGCCCGGGCGGGCTTTGTGCCGCTGCTGGTGAAGGCGGATAACGTTTTGTGGGAATGCCTTAAGATGAATGCCTGCCCGGAGCACCGGGTGCGGGGCGGTTTATCCTTTGACGCGGAGGCCGTGGCCGAATACCGCAGGCATGCGCTTTCCACCCCCCTGCAGGACGGCAGACTATTCTTGAAAGAATTGGCAGACTGCCGCAGGCAATGGGCGGCAGACGCCTGTCAGGACTGGGAGAAGGACGTGCTGGGCGAGATGAAAGGCGGCGAGGCAAACAACTTTTTCATCGGCTGCTGGGATCTCTTCAGCGGCAGGACCTTTCCCCTCATTCTTGCAAAGATACCTGTAAAACACCCTTGGGAGGTCTTTGCCTGGCTGCCCTTCGGCGGTTGGAACAGCTGCCCCGACACGCCTCGGCTGATGGCGGCGGCCAAATACTGGTTTGAGCAGTACGGCGCGGTGCCGGCGGTTGTGAGCCGCGACACGCTGGAATTTGAACTCGCCGCCCCGGCGCCCGAAGAAAGGGCCATGGAACTGGCGGTGGAGCAATACGGCTTGTGCCCCGATCTGAACCAGGGCGAAGGCGGGGCCATCGGCAAGCTGGCCGATGGGCTGCGCCAGTCCACCGTCTGGCATTTCTGGTGGGATTGAGGCCGCTGTTTTCAGCTTGAAAAGCCCCTGCGCACATCGCGTTTTGCGCGGATGATACGCACGAACGGCGGCAGGCCAGAAGGGCCTGCCGCCGTTTTTGATGCAAGCTTTAATCTTCGGTCTCCACAAAGGTCTCGCTGGTGGGGGCCTCCTGCACGTCCTGGGCAGTCTCCAGCGGCTCCCAGCTGAAGCCGGGGATCTCGTCCTCGTCCACCACGGTCCCATAGGTCTTGCCGCAGTTGATCTCGAAGGGTTCCTCCGTTTCGAAATCCACAAGGCGCAGGGCGTCCAGCGGGGTGCCCTTCTGCCAGCGGATGCGCTCGATCCTGCCGCCGTAGCAGTAGTAGCCCACGCCGCCCCAGCTGTACTCGGCATACTGCAGGTCGGTGGTGTGGCCGGGATAGGCATGGAGGTCGGTGAAGAGGATGACCAGGTTGTCGAACAGCAGCTGCTGGCCGTTGTTCTCGTCCACCGTGTCCATATAGCTGCCCCTGGTGGAGTAATACTGGGCCATGGCGTACTGGCCGAGGCTGGAATCGTAGTCGAACTGGGTGCGGTAAGCCTGGGAGTGGCGGATGGTCACGCGGCCCGCGTCGGGGCTGGCGCCGCCCTCCAGATGCTCGCCGGTGAGCTCTTTGG
>NZ_CALXHK010000020.1:0-38873 GCF_944388085.1 Candidatus Allofournierella excrementigallinarum
CTGGCGGTGGGCGACATGAAGTTCCAGCAGAAGTGCCTGGGCAAGATGAGCGACGTGGCCGGCCAGGAGGGCCGCACGGTGCTTTATGTCAGCCACAACATGAGCACCATCCGCCAGCTGTGCACCCGCTGCGTGGTGCTGGACAAGGGCCGCGTCATCTTCGACGGCAACGTGGAAGACGCCATCGCCGTTTATATGGAGACCACCGACGTGAACGTGGTCCACTATGAACTGGAGGACCTGGGCCGCATGACCTCCGGCGCCGGCAAGCGCCTGCGCGTTTTGAGCCTTGATTTTGTGGGCAAGGAAAGCAGCGTGTTCGCCGCCGGCGAGCCGCTGACCGTGCGCATCCGCTGGCGGGCGGGCCAGAAGTTCGACGCGGTGAACATGAAGCTGAACATCCACTACCGGGATTCCAGCCCCGTGGGCATCAGCCACCCCGTCACCCTGGGGGCCGCCGAGCCGGGCCGGGTCTACACCACCACCTTCACCTTCGACACCTCCATTTTGAGCGAAGGGCAATACTTCTTCTATCTGGACGTGTTCGAGCGGGAGCTGGCGGGCGCCATCTGCCTGGACAAGCCCAACCAGGAATTCGCCTTTGAGATCACCAACACCGACCGCACCCTGCCCGAATGGGCCGCCGGCTGGGGCCACATCCACTTCCCGCCGGTGAATGTGCTGGGAACGGAGGAAACGGCAGAATGAAGCCGGACCTTTTCATCTGTCACACCGCCTATCAGGTGATGGTAGAAGTCTGCCGGGCCTTTGAGGCCCCCTGCCCGCCCGCGCTGGTGCTGAGCGCCGTGCTGCCGGAAGCCGAAGCCCTGGCCGCGCGCCTTCGCGCCACCGGCCTTTTTTCCGAAGTGCGGGTGTTCGACGAGGAAAGCTGCGGCAGCGCCTTCCAGAAGGGCTTTTGGCGCACCCTTTTGCTCCAGCGCGTCATGGGCCGGCGCAACGTGGAGAAATACCACGGCTTTTCGCTGGACGGCGCGCGGTACCGGGACGTTTACATCCACAACGACTGGAGCGTGCTGGGGCGCTATCTGCAGGACAAGGGCCTTCGCTACATCCTCTGCGAAGACACCTTTGCCAGCACCTGCGCGGAGGGCGGCCATCTCCTCATCCGGCAGCAGCGGGCGCTGCCCCACTTTGCCCTGCGGCAGGCTTTTGGCTATGGCTACCTCTACTGGGGCGACTGGAAAAAGGTGAAGGCCATCGAGACCGAAAGCATTGAGAGGGCCACCGTGCCCTTTGCCAAAGAGCGGCTTTTGCAGCGCCGCCAAAAGGCAGCCTTCGCCGCCCTCACCAAAGAGCAGAAGGCCCTTTTGAGCTCTGTGTTCATCACCACGCCGCTGCCGGCGGACACTGCCGGGGCGGTGCTGTTTTTGACGCGGGACTTCGCCGGCGAAGGGCTGATGGACGAAGAGACCCAGAGACGAATGTACAAAGCGGTGGCGGCAAAGCACTGTTCCGGCGGGCCGCTGTTCATCAAGGCCCACCCGCGGGACGCCTCCGACTACGCCTCCCTCTTCCCCGGCGCGGTGGTGCTGGACAGGGCCATGCCCAGCGAGGTGCTCAACTTCGCGCTGCCCTTCCGCTTTGCGAAGGCGGTGACGGTGGAATCCACCGTCCTGAAGGCCTTTGATGCCGCCGACGAAAAGGTCTCCCTCACGCTGGACGAGGCGCTGGCCGAAGCCCGCGCGTGAAATTTTTCCCCGTTTAATGAAAGAATGAAGGCCTTCGGTTCGTTTTTGATACCGGGGCGGAAAAGAGGTTTTTCCCATGAAGATTCTCGGCGTCATCCCCGCCCGCTACGCTTCCAGCCGGCTGCCGGGCAAACCTCTGGTGGACATTCTGGGCAAGCCGATGGTGTGGTGGGTGTACCAGGCGGCAAAGCAAAGCCCCCTGCTGGACGGCCTGGTGGTGGCCACCGACGACGAGCGCATCCTGGCGGCGTGCAAGGAGCACGGCATGGACGCGGTGATGACCCGCGCCGGCCACGACACCCCCACCTCCCGCATCCAGGAGGTGAGCTGCCTCATCCAGGCGGACCTCTATCTCCAGATCATGGGGGACGAGCCCCTCATCGACCCGAAGGCCTTTGCGCTCATCCTGCCCAAAGAGCTGCCCGATGACCCATACTATGTGGCGGGGGTGACCAACCGCATGGAGCACCCGGCGGACGTGATCGACTTCTCCAACCAGAAGGTGGTCTGCAACGCCCGGCGGGAGATCCTGCTCATCAGCCGCAGCCCCATCCCCTACCCCAAGGGAACGGCGGATTTTGAATACGAAAAGATCACCGGCATCCAGCTGTTCAGCAAAAAGGCGCTGGATTTTTACGCCGCCACCCCGAAGAGCGCCCTGGAACAGGCCGAAGAAAACGACCTGATGCGCTTCATCGAGAACGGCCACACCGTGCACGCGGTGCTCTCGCCCTACAAGACCGTGTCGGTGGACACGCCGAAAGACGTGGACATCGTGTGCGGCGTGCTTCGCCAGCGGCAGAGCCGCTGACCCCGGCCCCGGCTTTTGCGGGCCGGGCGCAAGTTTGACTTTGGCGCTTTGCGGCGCGCCCGCCGCCCCTTTTGGGGGCAGAAAGGGAACTTTTTATGTCTACCATCCGTTTGCTCGACTGCACCCTGCGGGACGGGGGCTATGTGAATGACTGGAAATTCGGCTTTGAGAACATCCGCGACATCGTGCAAAGCCTTGTGAACGCCGGCACCGACATCGTGGAGGTGGGCTTCCTGCGCGATTTGGAGCCGGACATGGACCAGAGCCGCTGGAACACCGTGGCCGAGCTGAAAAAGGTGCTGCCCGCCGACCGAAAGAACACCATCTTCTCCGGCATGGCGCTGCACAACTTCTACGACATCGACAAGCTGGAGCCCTGGGATGGCACCGGCATCGACATGATCCGGGTGACCTTCCACGACTACGACATCGAACAGGGCCTCGCCTTCTGCCGCAAGGCCCAGGACAAGGGCTACAAGATCAGCTGCAACCCCATCAACATCATGGGCTACTCCGACGCGGGCGTCCTGTGGCTGTGCGAGCAGGTGAACAAGCTGCACCCCTTCGCCTTCTCCATCGTGGACACCTTCGGCAGCATGCAGATGCAGGACCTGGAGCGCATCGTGCGCCTGGTGGACAACAACCTCGCCAAGGACATCGCCCTGGGCCTGCACCTGCACGAGAACCTGGCCCAGAGCTTCAGCCTGGCCCAGCGTTTCCTGGACATGCACCTGGTGGGCCGGGACGTCACGGTGGACGCAAGCCTTCTGGGCATGGGCCGCACCCCCGGCAACCTGTGCATCGAGCTCATCGCCGATTATCTGAACCAGAACTTCGGCAAACATTACGACATCGACCGCATGCTGGACGCCATTCAGGAGCACATCCTGCCCATCAAGGAGAAGAGCCCCTGGGGCTACTCCCCGGCCTACTTCCTGTCGGCCAAGTACAACCTGCACCGCAACTACGCCGAGCATTTTCTGGGCAAGGGCGACCTTTCCAACCGGGACATCAACCATCTGCTCAGCCGCATCGCCCCGGAGAAAAAGACCGCCTTCGACGCGGCCTACGCCGACGAATTGTACGCCTCCTACAAGGACAACCGCATCGACGACACGGCGGACCGCGCCCGGCTGGCGGGGCTTCTGGCGGGCCGCAAGGTGCTGTGCCTTGCCCCCGGCGGCACCCTGGCCACCCACCGCACCGAGGTGGAGGCCTTCATCGCCCGGGAGGCCCCGGTGGTCATCGCCGCGAACTTCGTGCCGGAGGGCCTCAAGGCGGACTACGCCTTTTTCTCCAGCGGCAAGCGGTTCGACAAATTCACCTCCCTGCCCTGCCCGGTGCTGTGCACCTCCAACCTGGAGGGCAAGGCGGACTTCCGCCTGGACTACAACAGCCTGGCGGGGGCCTTCACCATGGGGGCCAACAGCCTCATCATGCTGCTGCGCCTTCTGGAGCAGCTGGGCGTGAAGGAAGCGGCGCTGGCGGGCGCGGACGGCTATGAGCCGGGCACCGAGAACTACTGCGACCCCCGCATGAAGAACCACACCCCCCGCGGCGCCGACTACAACCGGGCCATGGCCGCGGCCATCGGCGGCTGCGGCCTTGCGGTGACCTTCGTCACCCCCAGCCACTACCAGAAAGGGTGAGCCGATGAACGACATTCGACTGCTGGTGCTGGATGTGGACGGCACCCTCACCGACGGCGGGCTGTATCTGGACTCCACCGGGAACGAGACCAAAAAGTTCTCCGTGCGGGACGGCGCGGGCCTTTCCCTTGCCCGGTCGGCGGGCATCAAAGTGATGATCCTCACCGGGCGGGAGAGCGTGCCGGTGCGCCGCCGGGCCGAGGAACTGCACCTGGACTTCTGCGTGCAGAACTGCAAGGACAAGGCGGCGTATCTGGCTGCCTTTCTGAAAGAGCAGGGCCTGGCGAAGGACCAGGTGGCCTATGTGGGCGACGACTGGAACGACCTGGCCGCCATGAGCCTGGCGGGCTTTGTTGCCTGCCCCGCCGACGCGGACGAGCTGGTGCGCCGCCGGGCGGATCTTGTCAGCCCCCGCAAAGGGGGCGAAGGCGCGGTGCGGGACGCCGTGGTCTTTCTTCTGCGCCGCCAGGGCCGTTTTGAGGCGCTGGTGGAGCAGGTGTACGGCGCAAAGGGCTGAAACGCCCCGCGCCCACAAAACTGCCGGGAGGCGACGGGATGCAGAAGGTGCTGACATTTTTCAAAACACACAGGCGGGCGCTCACCGGCGCTCTGCTCTGCTTTTTTCTCTTTGCGGTGTTCGCCGCCGTCTGGCTGACCCACATCCGGGGCCAGGGCGACAAGAGCAGCAGCTGGGCCATCAACGACCAGTTCCACAGCTTCGCCACCATCGAAGAGAAGATGGAGCAGCGCTTTTCCTGCGACCGGGACCTGCTGGCGCTGAGCCTTGTGCTGGCCGCCGAGGACACGGAAACGCCCCCCGAAGGGGAGCTGGAGCTCATCCTCACCGACAGCGCCACCGGCGAGGAGCTGGCCCGCTCGGTGGGCGACATGCGCTATATCTACAACGGCTGGGAGGCCTATTACACCACCCTCGGGCTGGACCGCTTTGTGGAAAACCCCGGCGAGGCGGTGGAGTACACCCTGACCCTCATCCCCCACTACGCCGGCGAGGGCCGGCTGTGCGTGGGCTATGAAGAAGGCGGCATGCCTGCGGGCGTGTCCCTCTCGGTGGATGGCCGGCAGGTGGACGGCACCGTGGCCCTGCTGGGCACCCAGGCCCGGGTGGGCGGCTTTCTGACCAGGTTCTACTGGGTCTTTGCGCTGGGCTGCATTGCCGCGGCGGGGCTGCTCTACTGGTGTTACTGCCGCCGCAGCCTGCCGCTGCACCGCATGGTGTTCTGCGCGGTGCTGGTGCTGGGCTTCGCCTTCAACGTGCTTCTGCCCCCCTACGCCGCGCCGGACGAAAAATACCACATCAACCAGAGCTTCACCCTGGCCAGCACCCTCTATGACCCCCATCTGCCCGTGGCCCAAAGCCACATCCGGGACACCATCCGCCGCCCGTCGGACCAGGACGCCCTCATCCAGGTGGACGAGACCACCGTTTTCACCTGGCAGCACATCGCCAGGGTCATCGGGCGGCCCAACACCGACCCCACCTTCGCCACCCACACCTTTGACGAGTACCAGGTGGACAGCAGCTACACCCTCTACTGGATCAGCGGCTTCGGCGTGCTGATCGGCTACTGGCTGCACCTGGGCTTTGCCGCCACGCTTTATCTGGGGCGGCTGGCGAACCTTGTGTTCTTCGCCTTCCTGGCCGCCTGGGCGGTGAAGCGCACGCCGGTGGCAAAACCCGCCTTTGCCGTGGCCGCCCTGCTGCCCATGACGCTGCATCTGGCGGCCTCCTACAGCCGGGATTCCAACCTGCTGGCCCTGTGCTTCTTCTTCTCCGCCCTGCTGCTGGACCTGGCCTTCGGCCCCCGGGAGCACATCGGCGCAAAGCAGCTGGCGCTGCCGGCGGTGCTGGCGGTGCTCATCGTGCCCAGCAAGGTGGTGTATCTGCCGCTGGCCGGGCTCATCCTGCTCATCCCCGCAGTGCGGCTGGGCCGCTTTGCCCGCTGGATCAAGGGCGGCTTTCTGGCCCTGTGCGCCGCGGCCTTCCTTTTGAACAGCGGCGCGGCGGGGGCCCTTGTGGGCTTCACCCAAACCAGCGGCACCGCCGCCGCGGGCGCGGCCAGCCTGATGGCCCAGGAGCAGGCAGCCCCTGAAACGGACGTACAGAGCGCGGTGCCGGCCTCCTCCGGCGAGGCTTCCGGCACGTCCGGCAGCGCTTCGCAGGCGGCCGGCCCGGCGGATGAAAGCGCGGCGGCAGAGCCCTCTGCCGGCAGTCCCGCCGCCCAGCCGGCCTCGGAAACCGCCCCCGAAACGGCGGGCGGCGCCACCGGGCCTGCGGCGGCCAACAGCTTCTCCACCCCGGAGGACCTGACCTGCTTCACCCTGCCCTACATCCTCTCCCACCCGCTGGAGACCGCCGAACTGTGCATCCGCTCGGTGGTGGAGGAGGGCGACCATTACCTGAGCACCCTTGTGGGCGGCACCCTGGGCTACTTCGGGCTGGACAGGCCCCTGGACCTTGCCTGGGGCTGGATCATCCTTCTCTACGGCCTGCTGGCCCTGGCCTGGCTGTGCCCGGAGGAGGGCGGGGTGATGCCCCTGCCCGCCCGCTGGGGCGCGCTGTTCATTGCCCTTTGCTGCTGCGGCCTGGCGGTGCTGGGCTGCATCTCCTGGACCCCCACCTACTACGAGACCATCTACGGGTTCCAGGGGCGCTATTTCCTGCCGGTGCTGCCGCTGCTTTTGCTGGTGCGCCCCAAGGCGCTGTGCCTTGCCGGCGGCTGCCGGCGCGGCGTCGTGCTGGCGGCGGCGCTGGTGGACATCGGCGTGCTGTTGAACGTTTTCCTGGCCGTGGTGGCCCGATAATATGGATTCGAGGACTTTTTTATGGTTGATTTCAAAGCCGTGCCGGTGATCATTCCCAGCCTGGAGCCGGACGAGCGCCTTCCCCTTCTGCTGGGCCGGATGAAAGAGGCGGGCATCGAGAACATCGTGCTGGTGGACGACGGCAGCGGCCCGGAATACGCCTCTGTTTTTGAGCAGGCCCAGCGGGAATGGGGCTGCGTGGTGCTGCGCCACGCGGTGAACCTGGGCAAGGGGCGGGCCCTCAAGACCGCCTTCAACTTCTGCCTGAACACCTGGCCCCAGGCGCCCGGCGCCATCACCGCCGACTCCGACGGCCAGCACTCGCCGGCGGACATCCTGCGCTTCATGCAGGCCATGGCCGAGCACCCGGACAGCCTTCTGCTGGGCTGCCGTGATTTTGACGACGCAGGCGTGCCCTTCAAGAGCCGCTGGGGCAACAAGATCACCCGCTTCATGTTCCGGGCGCTGTGCGGCGTGTCGGTGAGCGACACCCAGACCGGCCTGCGGGGGGTGCCCACCGCCTTCATGAAGCGGCTGATGAACGTGCCGGGCGAGCGCTTTGAGTTCGAGAGCAACATGCTCATTGAGACCCGCGACCGGCTGCCCATTCTGGAACTGCCCATCGAGACCATCTACGATTCCAAGGAGAACCACACCTCCCACTTCCATCCCCTGCGGGACTCGGCGCGCATCTACGCCATCTTCGGCAAGTTTTTGTTCTCCAGCCTTTCCTCCAGCGTGCTGGACCTGGCGCTGTTCAGCCTGTTCCTTCTGCTGTCGGGCCTGTTCGTGCCCACGCCCAGCGCAAACGGGCGCGTCCTGACGGTGTTCGTCTGCACCGCCCTGGCGCGGCTGTTCTCCGCCAGCTACAACTATTACATGAACCACCGGGTGGTGTTCCGCAGCAAGGCCGGCCACAGGCGGGCGGCGGTGCGCTATGTGATGCTGGCGGCGGCGCAGATGCTGGCCAGCGCGGGGCTGGTGAGCCTTGTCACCTCCCTGCTGTGCCCTCCGGGCGGCTGGGAGATCGCCATCAAGGCAGCGGTGGACATCGTGCTCTTCTTCATCAGCTTCCAGATCCAGCGGGAATTCGTCTATAAGAAAAAGGCCTGACGGCCCAAAAGGAGGCGGGCGGCGGTGACCATCTGCTTTTTCTCGGCCCAGTACCTGCCCACCGTGGGCGGGGTGGAGCGCTACACCTATAACCTGGCCCGCCGTGTGGTGCAGGCGGGGCACAAGGCGCTGGTGGTGACCAGCGCCCTGCCCGGCCTGCCGGACCATGAGACCGGCGCCGGGGGCATCGAGATCCTGCGGCTGCCGGTGTGGCCGCTGATGGGCGGGCGCTTCCCGGTGCTGCGCCCCGGGCGGGAATTCAAGCGGCTGGCGGCGCTGCTCTGGGGCCGCGAAATAGATTTCTGCCTCATCAACACCCGGTTTTACGTCAGCAGCCTCTATGCAGCCCGCCAGGCGGCAAGGCGGCGCATCCCGGCCATCGTGGTGGACCATTCCACCGGCCACCTGCCCATGGACGGGGCGCTTGCCTCGGCGGCGGGGGCGGCCTACGAGCATTTTGCCGCGGCGGTGCTCAAACACTACCGCATGCGGTTTTTCGGCGTGAGCCAGGCGGTCTGCCGCTGGCTGGAGCACTTCGGCATCAAAGCCGAGGGCCAGCTTTACAACGCGGTGGACCCCGCCGAGGTGCGCGCTTTGGCCCACGCCCCCGACGCCACCGACTGGCGAAGCGAACTGGGCCTTGCGCCAGACGCGCCGCTGGCGGCCTTTGTGGGGCGCATCATCCCCGAAAAGGGCGTGGCGGAGCTCATCAAAGCCTTCACCGACGCCGCCGTGCCCGGCGCGGCGCTGGCGGTGGCGGGGGACGGGCCGCTGCTGGCCAAGCTGAAGGAAGGCTGCCCGCCGGACGTGCACCTTTTGGGGGCGGTGGCCTACCCCAAGGCGATGCAGCTGCTGGCCCAGAGCCAGGTCTATTGCCTGCCCACCTACTACGCCGAGGGGTTCCCCACCACCTTTTTGGAGGCGGCGGCCTGCGGCTGCCCCATCGTGACCACCCGCACCGGCGGCAGCGGCGAACTGCTGGCGGACGAAAGCTTCGGCATCCAGCTGGCCTCGGCGGACCCAGGCCCCCTGGCCGGGGCGCTGCGAAAGGCCCTTTGCGACGAAGTCTGGCGGCGCGCCGCCGCCGAAAAGACCGCCGCGCGCCTGGAAGCCCGCTTCACCTGGGACGCGGTGTGCCAAACCCTGCTGGCGCTGGCCGAAGACGCCCAAAACTGACAGAAAGCGAACGGGAAACTATGGCAAAATTATTGATCGTGATCCCCGCATACAACGAAGAAGCAAGCATCGTGCCGGTGGTGGAAGACCTGATCGAGCACTACCCCCAGTACGACTATGTGGTGGTGAACGACGGCAGCCGCGACCACACCGCGGCCCTTTGCCGCCGGCACGATTTCCACATGATCGACCTGCCGGTGAACCTGGGGCTGGCCGGGGCCTTCCAGACGGGGCTTCGCTACGCCGCCGAGAACGGCTACGACTGCGCTTTGCAGTTCGACGCCGACGGCCAGCACCTGCCCCGGTACATCGCCCCCATGCTGGAACTGCTGGAAAGCGGGGCGGACATCGTCATCGGCAGCCGCTTTGTCACGGTGAAAAAGCCCAAGAGCCTGCGCATGGCAGGCAGCTACCTCATCAGCTGGGCCATCCGGCTGACCACCGGCAAAGCCATCTGCGACCCCACCAGCGGCATGCGGATGTTCAACCGCAAGATGCTGGAGGAGTTTGCCGCCAACCTGAACTACGCCCCCGAGCCGGACACCATCAGCTACCTTGTCAAGAACGGCGCGGTGGTGAAGGAACTGCAGGTGGAGATGGGCGAGCGCACCGCCGGCGCCAGCTATCTGAACTTTGCCCGCTCGGTGGAATACATGGTCAAGATGGGCCTTTCCATCCTGCTCATCCAGTGGTTCCGCAAGCGGGACACCCTCACCCCCTACACCGAAAGGAGCCTGTGACATGCTGGATTATCCCCTCCCCCTGCGGCTGCTGCTGGTGCTGGGCAGCCTGCTCACGCTGGTGTTCGTGCTGGGCCGCATCCGCCGGGCCAAAATTCAAATCGAGGACAGCATCTTCTGGTTCGTTTTTTCCGGCTTTCTGCTGCTTTTGAGCATCTTCCCGGAGCTTGCCTACTGGGCTGCCGGCGCCCTGGGCATGCAGGCCCCCATCAACGTGGTGTATCTGGCCATCATCTTTTTGCTCATCCTCAAGGTGTTCTTCATGAGCCTGCGCATCAGCCAGATGGACTCCAAGATGAAAATTCTGGCCCAGAAGGTGGCGCTGAACGAGGAAAAGATCGAGCGCACCCATCAGGACCGCTGAGGCCGATTTGTCAAATGGGCCGCGCTGTGGTATAATAAAACGAAAACATCCTGCGGCGCGTTTGCGCGCGCCGTGTTATGACAGAAACGGAGGGTACACAAAACCATGGCATATACCCCGAAACTGACCTACAAGGGCCGCCCGCTGGTGCGCTGCGGCAACGAGATCTACTACGGCAGCCTGGCCGACCCCTATGTGGTGTTCATGCAGGTGCTCACCACCAAGGAGGAGAACGGCATCACCGTGGCCGACAAGCTGCACGTGATGCTGATGAGCACCGACGCCACCAAGCCCCTGCCCGAGCGGGTCGTCAGGCAGAGCTCCAAGACCGGCCTGTACACCGCCCTGGAAGTGGGCGGCATGTGGCTGGAGCGGGCCCTGAAAGAGGCAGCGACCGCCGCGAAAAAGTGAGTTTTGGCGCAAAAAAGCCCCGGACTTTGGTTTTTTTCAAAGTCCGGGGCTTTTCTCTTGCGTTTACTGGGGCAGGCCGGGGTAGGCGCTGCGGTCGCCCGGCTGGTAAGCCTGCATGTATTCGTCCAGATAGCTCAGCCGCGCCTGCATGAACAGCATCGTTTCCACCGGGGCGAGGGTGTCGTTTTCCGACCAGCCCTGATAGGCGTCGTTCACGCCCCAGAGGGCGAAATCCCGGGCCAGCGCGCCGCTTTGCACCAGCGTTTTGTACAGCCCGCTGTACACCGACTTGAGGTGGTCCAGGCTGAACACCGACTGGCGCAGTTCCTGCCAGCGCTGGGCCACCAGCGCCTGGGTGCGCTCCGGGTCGGCGGCGTAAAGGGCGTCCAGCTCCAGATCCGGCACGATGAAGGTGGTCAGGTCCAGGTCGCGGAAGGCGTCGTAGCAGTCGCCGAAGGTGTAGTTCATATCCCAGGGGATGCGGTAGATGAGCCCCTCGTCATCCCGGTAGAGCAGGTATATGTTCTGCAAGGCGTTGTCCACCGCGCAGGTGTACTGCTTGAACAGGGCAACGTCCACGGCGTTCTCCACGTTCAGAAGGGACTCCACCGTCTCCCAGGGCACCGGCTCCTCGGCCATGTACAGCGACTTGACGTAGGGCTGCAGGATGTGCCACGCGCCGGGGCGCCACTCGTTGGGCCAGGAGATCTCGATGGCTCCGAAGTAGTCCATCATCTGCTCTTCTTCCATCCAGTCGAACTCGTGGGGTTTCATCATGTTGGCCAGCCGCCATTTGTAGAGCACGTCGTTGGCCTCGAGATCCAGCGTTTTGCGCCCCAGCGGGCGGCACAGGCCGAACACGCCCATGTATTCATCGTCCACAAACAGTTCCACATACTGGAGCACCGCCCCCGCCGGGTTATTCTCATTTTCCGCCGCAAGCTCGTTCCAGAGAAGGTTTGCCGCCATGTCACGGGTGCGGGTGCAGTCGGTGGAAAAATTCACCAGGATCCAGCCGTCGCCCTCCCCCAGGCCCAGGAGGTCCTGCCGGTTCGGCTGCCCCGCCTCGTCCAGCAGGTTCAGCCGGTAGGATTTTTTCTGGCTCAGCAGGCTGGCGTTGCCCCGCCAGTGCCACTCCACCTTGCTGGAGAGCACCTGCTGGCGGAAATTTCCCTCCGGCCAGAACACGGTCACGTCGCCGTAGTTGCGCTCGCGCATCTCGTAGTTCAGCTCCGCCGGTTCCGAATGGCTGGTGTGCACCGAGAGCACCGGCAGCCCGGACAGGCAGACCCGCAGGCTGCACCAGCGCCTGCCGTCGCTCACATAGACCTGCCGCACCTCGCTGGCGCTCATGTCCCCGGCCCAATCCCCCTCCCACTCGTCGGCGGGCAGCCAGACCCGGCCCCAGCTGGAGGTGAGGGCGCCCCGCGCCTCCCCGTTCAGGGGCTGGGGCAGGCAGTAGGCGTCCGTTTCGGCGTCGTAGGGCAGTTCGGCCCCGTTCCACAAAAGGGCGCAGTCATCCCCCGTCTGCCGCGTCAGCGCGGTGATGGAGGCCACCCTGGCGCTGTCGGCCAGCGGCGCGCCCAGCAGGCTGGAGGCCGCCTGACGCGCCCGGAAGAGAGCGATGCCCGCCAGCGCCAGCAGGCAGGCCGCCAGCACCAGCGCCCGCATCCTCCGCTTCAGAGGCGTGCCTGCGCCGCTCCTGAGCCCTATTTTGTTTGCGAAACCCATTCCATCACGCTCTTCGTCCTGTGATAAGGCCCCTCGCATGGGCCCTGAAAAACCGGGGAGGCCCGGCTTTTCGCCGCCGGCCTCCCCGCGTTTGTTTTTTTAATAGCGCACTTCGCCGTCGTGGGCCAGCAGGTTGACGCTCTCCACGCCGGGCAGCGCCGCGCAGGCGCTCACAAGGCGGCTGCCGTCGTTGGTTCGCAGTTCCACGATCAGGTCCAGCCGGTCAGCGCTCACGCTGCGGCTCTTGACCCGCGCGCCCTTGGCGTAGCGGCCCAGCAGCTCGTTCAGCGCCGGGTCGATCTCGGTGTCGGTGCTGTTGACCACCAGCAGATAGGGCGGCTTTGCCGAGGGCACCAGGTCCAGCAGGAAGATGAGCGCCGTGACCGCAAGGCTCACCACCACCGCGATCTCGAACAGCCGCGCGCCGCAGATGATGCCCACGCCGATGCTCCAGAACAGATAGAGCAGGTCCATGGAGTCCTTCACCGCGTTGCGGAAACGCACGATGGACAAGGCGCCCACCATGCCCAGGCTGATGACGATGCTGCTCTGCATGGCCAGCACGATGCCGGCGGTGACGATGGGCATCAGCGCCAGGGTCTTGTTGAAGTCCCGGTTATAGAAGGCGCTGCGGCTGGCCAGGCGGTAGATGGCGTAGATGTAGAGGGCGATCAGGCCGGTCACGCCCAGGGTGACCACGATGGTCACCGTGCCGATGTCGCTCTGGGCAAAGCCCTCCAGAACGCTCTTTTTGATAACGTCGCTAAAACTCATATTCCCTGGTCCTTTCTGCCATGGGCCCGGGCAGGGCCCGCCGGCACAAATAATATTTCGAGAACGCGGTCTGACGCAGTTTTCCAAGTTCCAGCGCCTGCGCCACATAGTCGGGCAGGAACTCGTCGAACTTCACTTCCAGCACCTGCTGCCCCGCCGGCAGGATGGGCGTGAGCGGTACCTTCGGCTCCAGAAAGCTGCCCAGCTGCACGCAGGCGGAGATGTTGCGGTCGAAGGTGATGCGCACATTGCCCGAGCGCCCCACAAAGGCGGTGCGTTCGTATTCCACGATGACCTTGGGCGCCATGCCCGCCGTGCGCATGGCCACGCTGAGCAGGTTGCGGGGCGCGGGGGCGCCCGGCCCGATGGGGGGCGCTGCGCCCGCCATGATGCGGCGGCACTCGCCGGCGCTCACAAGGCAGCTGGATTTGTGGGTCTTGCCGTGGAGCTTTTCCTTGATCTCCAGCTGGATGCGCCCGGCGCTGCCGTTGTAAAGCCGCAGACGGAACTTGCGCCGGCCGTCCACGCCCGCCTCGTTCTCCCGCAGGCAGCTGTTTCGCAGGTCGTCGAAATACAGGCTGCGGATGGTATAAGCGCTGCCGGTCTGGTGCTTGTCCATGGGCAGCAGCGCCTTCAGCCGTGCGGCAAGCACCGCCAGGTCGGCGTCGGTGACCAGGTATTTCCATTCATTTCGGTAATACATCGAACGCCTCCCGGTCGGCGGGGATGTACTCCGCCATGTAGTCGTCCAGAAATGCCAGGCGCCGCTCCATGAAACCCAGCGTGGCTTCCACGTCCAGCGTGC
Organism: Candidatus Allofournierella excrementigallinarum; assembly: GCF_944388085.1. Taxonomy (NCBI): domain Bacteria; kingdom Bacillati; phylum Bacillota; class Clostridia; order Eubacteriales; family Oscillospiraceae; genus Allofournierella; species Candidatus Allofournierella excrementigallinarum. The sequence goes on from NZ_CALXHK010000020.1 coordinate 14,107, forward strand.
GGTAGTGGGCCTCCCAGGGGTAGGTCTCCGCATTGCCCCACAGCGCCACATCCCGCCCCAGGGCCCCGCTGGCCGTCAGTTCCTCCTGGGCGGCTCCGAACAGGGCGGTCACGTTCTCCATGGTGAGCACCGTGCTGCGCAGCTCGCTCCATCGCTGGGCGATGAGCCGCTGCGCCCGGCTGCTGCCGGCATGATAGAGGGCGTCCAGTTCCATGTCCGGCAGGAGGGTGGAGGTCATATCCAAAGAATAGAATTCATCATAAACATCACCGAAGGTATAGTCCATATCCCAGGGGATGCGGTAGTAAAGGCCGTCGACGCTGCTTTGCAGAAAGTACTGGTTGTAGGAGAAATTGTCCGCCGCGCAGACGAACTGCCGGAACAGCGACACATCCAGCAGGTTGTCCAGGTTGGTGGTGCTTTCCAGCTGCTGCCAGCTGGTCTGCGCGCCCGGCGTGTAGTAGAGGCGTACATAGTCCGCCATGGGCTGCCACACGCCCTCGCTGTAGCTTTTGGGCCAGACCACCTCCAGCCACACGCCCCAGGAAAGGCTTTCTTCCTCTTCGAGGGACGCAAAGGTCCCGGCGGTGGGCATGGAGCGGTCCATGGGCATGGTGCGCCATTTGTAGAGCACATCGCCAGCCGGAAGCTGCAAACTGTCCCGGCTGATGGGGCGGGCGATGCCGTAGAGCCCCATGTATGTATCGTCCAGATACAGTTCCACGTACTCCACCTGGATGCCCGGCAGGTCGTGTTCGTTCTGCTGCGCCAGCTGCTGCCACAGCTGCCAGGCCACCTTGTCCCGGGCGCGGGTGGTGTCGGTGGCGAAGTTCAGAAGGAACCAGTCGGCGTCCTCCCCCAGGCCCAGCAGGTCCTTCGCGTCCGGCTGGCCCTTTTCGTCCAGCAGGTTCAGCCGGTAGGACTTTTTGTTGGCCAGCAGGTTGGTGTTGCCCCGCCAGTGGTATTCGATGCCGCCCGTGACGGCCTGGCTGCGGGAGTTTCCTTCCGGCCAGAACAGGGTGTATTCGCCGTAGTTGTAGGCCAGGTCCAGGCTGGCCATGGTGCCGCTGACGTACTGGGGGTCCAGCTTGTAGGGCACGCTGGATCCGGTGTGCACCACCAGGGCGGGCACGCCGGAGAGATACACCTCCAGCCGGCACCAGCGCCTGCCGTCGCTCACATACGCTTCCAGCGTCCGGCCTTCGGCCATGGCGTCCTGACGGCCCTGGGCCCACTGTTCTTCGGGCAGGTAGATGCGGCCCCAGGTGGTGGAAAGGCTGCCGGCGGCGCTGCCGTCCAGCGGCTGGGGCAGGCAGTAGACGCCCCGCTCGGCGTCGTAGGGCAGCACCTCGCCGTTCCAGTGGAGGACGCAGCCCTCGGCGGAAGCCTGGGGCAGGGCGGTGATGGAGGCCAGCTGCGCGGCATCCGTCAGGCGCGCGCCCAGAAGGGTGACCGCGTCCTGCCGCACGCGCAGCAGGGCGATGCCCGCCAGGGCCGCCACGCAGAACACCAGAAGCAGCATCCGCAGCGTCCTTTTCAAGCCTTCCCGCCCCGCTTTCCGCCAAAAAAGGCATTTTTTTGCAAGCCTGCTGATTATTCTAACATAAGCGGCGGCCGGTGTAAAGCCGCGAAGCGCGCCAAATGGCGGAAAAAGCGGCACGAACTGGCAGGCGGTCAGGCCTCGGCCACCGCCACCAGATACTTGAAGATCTGGAGCTTGTTCTCCTCGTAGAGGCCCATCTCTTCGTAGAGTTTCTTGTAATAGGCAAAGAGGCTGGCCTTCACCGACAAGATCTTGAAGGTGTTGCGCAGGGTCACCTGGGTGGACACCAGGCTCTGGGGGTTCTTCACATAGTAATACACCGGCTCGTCCAGGGCGTAGAAGCGGGCGGCGTAGCGGATGTATTCCAGATTGAACAGCAGGTCCTCGCTCCAGCAAAGTTCCTCGCTGCACTGGATGCCCCGGCTCTGCACCATGTCCCGCCGGTAGAGCTTGTTCCACATCACGCCATAGTAGAAGCTGGCGGGCTCCTTCATCAGGCCCTTGGCAAAGGCGTGCTTGTCGTAAAAGCCCTTTTCCAGAAAGCCGAACTGCTGGATGGTCTGGTAGCTTTCCCCCTCCTTGGCAAAGAGGGGCTTCGTCTCCTCCACCCGGTAGTAGGGGGCGATGACCAGGTCGGTCTGGTTCGCCTCGGCGGCCTCCACCAGCAGGCGGGTGGCGTCGGGGGCGAGGTAGTCGTCGCTGTCCGCAAATTGCAGATACTTGCCCCTGGCCATCTCCATGCCCAGATTGCGGGTGGCGGACACGCCGCTGTTGGCCTTGTCGATGAGCAGGATGCGCCCGTCCACCCGGGCGTACATCTCGCAGACATGCAGGCTCACGTCCTTGGAGCCGTCGTTGACGATGATGATCTCCAGGTTCTGATAGCTCTGCCGCCGGATGCTCTCGATGCAGCGGGCGATGTGGCTGCCGACGTTGTAGACCGGCACGATCACGCTTACCAGGGGCTGTTCCACAAAGACTCCTCCTTATTCACGCGTTCTCCTCTGCCGCCGGCGGCATCAGGGCCGCGGCCGCCAGCAGCAGCAAAAGCGGGGTGAAGTGGAAGGCGTAGCGGGCCTTCGTCTCCCACAGGCTCAAAAACAGGATGAGGCCGGTGACGCCCACCCCCGCCAGCAGCACCGGGCCGGCGGCGGGCCGGCGCACGGCGCGCACCGCGCATGCCAGCACCAGCAGCTGCATCATGTAGAGGTAAGCCTGGCAATAGTAGACCAGCGGCATGTAGCCCGGCTGGCCCTCCAGGATGAAGGTGTGGGTCCAGTTGGCCCGCTGGGGGGTGGCCAGGAACTCCTCGGCGTTGTAAAGGCCGTCGCCCCAGGTGATGGCCGCCTTGCGGGTCATGAATTCCGCCAGTTCCAGCGCAGAGTAGGAAGCGTAGTTGGCCGCGATGCGCGCGTTCAAAAGGGCTTTGCGTCCGGCGATGGTGTCCGCCGTCATGGCGGCCTCGTAGTCGGCCCGGGAATAGTTGCCGTCGCCATGGCTGCCGTAGCAGAACCACAGCTGGATGGGCAGGCCCAGGGCCTGCTCTTCGGTCCAGTCGATGAGCCAGGCGCGCTGCCAAAGGCGGTAGCCCCCCGCCAGCAGGCCGAAGGCCGCCAGCAGGGCGGCGAGGGAAGCCAGCGCCCGCCGGGGCTTTGCCCGCAAAAAGAACTGGATGGCCAGCGCCACCGCCAGCACCGCCACGCTGCCCTTGACGGCGTAACCGAAGAACACCGCCGCCCCCGCCCCCGCGGCCAGCAAAAGGCGGCGGGCCCGGCGTTCTTCCCGCTGCCAGGCCTCAAAGGCCAAAAGGGCCAGCAGGCCGAAGGGCATGGAAAGGGTGTCGGAATAAAAGCAGGGGCTGTAGAGCCAGAAGGGGGCGAAGGCCGCGCAGAGCGCAAAGACCAGCGCCACGGCGGCGTTGGTCTTGAGCACGCGCCGCGCCAGCAGGCACACAAGGGCCACCGAGGAAAGCAGCGCCAGCACGTTCAGCGCGATGCCGGGGGCCACCCCCATGAGAGAGGGGTCCGGCGAAAAGCCGAAAAGGCCCGCCAGCCAGTACCAGCCGCCCAGCACAAGGGCAAGGCCCAGGTTGTTGTTGCAGACGATGTAGTAGCCGCTCCACACCCCGAAGCGCCCGTCGTCCAACAGGTCCGGGAGGGTGCGCAGCACCACCTCCTGGTCCATGATGGGCACCTCGGCCAGCAGCCACGCCATCGCCGCAAAGGCGGCGGCGTAAAGGGCGAAGGCGGTGTAAAAACAAGCGCGCCAGCGCTTTTGCGAAAGGCCGTTCAGCCGGGGCAGCGCCCATTTGGAGAGGGCCCAGGCCCCCGCCGCCAGCGCCGCGCCCACGGCAAAGGCCGCCGGGCCGTTGTGCTCCCAGCGGAAAACGCTGTTCAGGACGATCCAGCCCCAGAGAAGGGCAAACCCGCCCCAGAAGAGCTTTTCCAGCCTGTTCTGCACCCCGCGGCGCCCCCTTTCTGTTTTTGCGTATATTTGTAATATTATAGCATATCCGCCGCAAAAGAAAAAGCCGCCCGCCGGCGGCAAAAAAGCCAGCTGCCGGCGGCGCCGGCGGCTGGCCTTGGGATGATCTTCAGGACACCTGCAAAAGGCTGTCGGTGCCGTCGTCGGTGAAGAGTTCCTCCCGGGGCACGAAGTAGATGAACTCGGAGCCGTTGTAGGTCAGCACGCCCCGCTGGCCGGGAAACAGCTGCCGCGCCAGGTGCTCGGGCACCGTGAGGGCGATCTCCTGCCCGCGGGCCACAAAGGTCACAGGCACCCGGTCCGCACCGGAAGCCGCCACCCGCTTCACCGTGGCCATCAGGCTCACTTCCCCCCTGGCGGCGCGGCGGAACCTGCGTCCCCACACCCCGATCAGGCCAACTGCCGCAAGGGCCATCAAAAGGCCCGGAATGATCCACATCCACCGCATTCAGCACCCCTCCTTGGGTCAAAAAATTTATCTCGTGAAAACCGTTTGTTTTCGTGCGTCTGTGTTTATAAGACGAATGGAAGCGCCGTTTTATTTCACAATTCTATGAAAGGCGCAAAAAAAAGATTCGGCGGGGCGCGGGGGAGCCATTGAAAAGGCTCCCCCGCGCCCCGCCGCTTCGTGCGTTTTGGCAAAGGGTCAGTCGCTGAACAGTTTTTGCTTGTTGTGCATGTAGACGCTCATCACAAGCCCCACGCAGAGGTACATCATCAGCGCGCTGGTGCCGCCCGCCGAAAAGAAAGGCAGCGTGACGCCGATCACCGGCAGCAGCGAGAGGTTCATGCCCAGGTTGATGATGATCTGCCAGGCGATGGCCGCGAACACGCCGGCGCAGATGTAGGTGCCGATGTGGTCCTCGCTGCGCAGGCCGGTGGTGAGGGTGCGCAAGGCGATGAAGAACAGCGCCCCCAGCACGATCACGCAGCCCACAAAACCGATGCATTCGGCCAGATAGCTGAACATGAAGTCGTCCTGGGCGTTGATGACCGAATAGTGGTCGTCGGTGAAAAAGCCCCGCCCGAAGATCTGCCCCGAGCCGATGGCCGTCATGCCGCCCTGCTGCTGGCGGGCGATGTCCGGGTATTGATCGGGGTAGAGCAGGGCCATGATGCGGTCCACCTGATAGCCCTTGAGCACGTCGGGGAAAAAGCCGATGATGAGGGAAAGGCCCGTGACCCCCAGGGCGATGGCAGAGAGGATGTATTTCCAGGAGAGCCCCGCCGCAAAGAGCATCATGCAGCCGATGGTGCCGAAGACGATGGCGGTGCCGTCGTCGCCCTGGATGTGCACCACCGCCACGGTGGCCAGGATGTGGGCCAGCAGCTTCGCCAGCGTTTTCGGCTCGTTGACGTGCTCGCGCACGTTGTCCAGATGCATGGCGAAGGTGAGGATGAAGCTGATCTTGGCAAGCTCGGTGGGCTGCAGGCTCAGGGGGCCCAGGCGGATCCAGCTGTAGTTATCGGTGCCTTCGGGGTGCCAGCCCAGGGTCAGCGGGCCGATGCTCAGATGGGTGAGGGTGAGCAGCACCAGCGTCCAGGTGCCCACCACGTGCACCGGCCAGATGCGGGCCAGGCTGCGGTAGTCGATGCAGGAGAGCACGATGGCGCACACCAGGCCCAGCAGGCTGGCCACTCCCTGCACAAAGGCGTTGCGATAGCTGCCCAGGCCGGTGATGGAGCCATCGAAGGCGTCCCGGGCGAAGCCCCCCGCCGCCTGCCCCAGGCTGATCAGGGTGATGACGCTGAGCACCGAGCAGAACACACAGGTGGCGATGTAGGCCCGGTCGGTGGCCTTGAAATACTGCCGGATGACCTTGAACACCATCCGCACCCCCTTTCAGAAGTTGGTCATTGCTTTATTATATCCCACCGGGCGGGCGGTTGCAATCATTTTCCCCGCGCCGCTTTTTGCAGCAGGCGGGCAAATATGTTATAATGGCACCAGCGCGCACAGGGCGGCCTTTTTCCCGCCCGGCCAAAGCGAAAAATGCGGGAGGATGGGCCGCCGATGCTGTTTTCGAGCCTTGTTTTTTTGTGGATCTTTCTGCCGGTGGTGCTGGTGGCCTACCGCCTTGTGCCCGGCTGGGGCAAAAACGCCCTGCTGCTGGCGGTCAGCCTTTTCTTTTACGCCTGGGGCGAGCCGGTGTACATCCTTTTGATGCTGGCCTCCATCACCCTGAACTATCTGGGCGGGCTGGCCCTCGCCCCCTTCTCCGGCCGGGGCCGTTCGCTGGTGCTGGCGGCGGTGGTGGCGGCGAACCTCGCGCTGCTGGGCTACTATAAATATTACGGCTTTGCCGCCGACACCCTGGCGGGGCTTTTGGGCCGGCAGGTGCTGCCCATGCGGGACATCGCCCTGCCCCTGGGCATCAGTTTTTACACCTTCCAGGCCATGAGCTATGTCATCGACCTCTACCGCCGGCGCATCGAGCCCCAGAAAAACTGGTTTCTGCTGGCGCTCTACATCAGCTTTTTCCCCCAGCTGGTGGCGGGGCCCATCGTGCGCTACACCGACGTCCAGGCCCAGCTGCGCAGCCGCACCGTGACGGCCCAGGGCTTTGCCTTCGGCACGAAGCGCTTTTTGTACGGCCTTGCCAAAAAGGTCATTCTGGCCAACTGCTTTGCCGCCAAGGCGGACGAGGTGTTCGCCCTGGACCCCGCCGGGGTGGGCACCGCCGTGGCCTGGCTGGGGGCGCTCTATTACGGGCTGCAGATCTACTATGACTTTTCCGGTTATTCCGACATGGCCATCGGCCTCGGGGCCATGTTCGGCTTCACCTTCCCCGAAAACTTCGATTATCCCTATCTTTCGGCCAGCATCGGCGAATTCTGGCGGCGCTGGCACATGACCCTCTCCAGCTGGTTCAAGGAATACCTCTACATCCCCCTGGGCGGCAACCGCAAGGGGCAGCTGCGCACCCTGTTCAACGTCTGCGTGGTGTTTCTGGCCACCGGCCTGTGGCACGGGGCCAGCTGGCAGTTCGTGGCCTGGGGCGCCTGGTACGCCTTTTTGCAGGTGCTGGAGCGCACGTCGCTGAAAAAGCCGCTGGCCAAAGCCCCGAAGCCGCTGGCGCGGGCCTACACCCTTTTGTGCGTGCTCTTCGGCTGGGTCATCTTCCGCGCGCCGGGCCTCAAGGCCGGGCTCTTGTGGCTGAAGGCCATGGTGGCGCCCGCGGCGGGTTTTGCCGCCTGGCCGGTGAGCCGCTACATCGACGGGCGCACCCTGGTGCTGCTGGCGGCGGGGCTTTTGCTCTGCGGCCCTGCCCAGGCGCTGTGGCCCCGGTTCAAAGCCGCCCTCTACGACCGGCAAAGCCCCGGCTGGGCCCAGACCGCGGTCCTGCTGGCGCTGGGCTTCGCCTGCCTGGTGCTGCTGGTGAGCGGCACCTACAACCCCTTCATCTATTTCCGTTTTTAAAAGGAGGCGAGGAAGATGCCGGATGCTGTGAGAGAACGCAAAGGGGCCCGGCGGCTGCTGGCGGGCGGGTTCGCCGCCCTGCTGGCGGGGCCCTGCCTCCTGTGGCCGCTGGCCCGGACGGTGTGCGACACCACCAACTACGAAAACCGCACCCTGGCCGCCTTCCCCTCCCTGGCGGACGGGGTGGACGGCTGGCCCGCCGCCTTCGAAGAGTGGCTGGGGGACCACGCCCCCTTCCGCAACCAGTTTTTGACCCTCAAGTCCGGCGCGGACCGGCTGGTGGGCACGCTGGACTCCACCAACGTGCTGCTGGGCAAGGAGGGGTGGCTGTTTTTGAAGGACGTGTCCGACTCCAAGAGCCTCTCCGATTACCAGGGTCTCACCGCCTACACCGCCGGGGAGACGCAGGCCATGGCCGGCTCCCTGGCGGCGCTGAGCGACGCCCTCGCCGCCAAGGGCAGCCGCCTTGTGCTGCTGTTCGCCCCCGCGAAGGAGGGGGTCTACAGCCGCTATATGCCCGACAGTGTGCCGGTGGTGAGCCGGCCCACCCGGGTGGGGGCGCTGGCGAAGGCGCTGGCCGAAACGGGCGTGCCGGTGCTCTTCCCGCTGGAGGAACTGGCGGACGCGGCGCTGGAACGGCAGGTCTATTATAAATATGACACCCACTGGAACGAGGCGGGGGCCTGGCTGGCGGCGCAGCTGACGCTGGAAGCGCTGGGCAGGCCCTATGACGCCGCCTGGCCGGAGATGACCCCCGACCCGGACAAGGCCCCCCTCACCGACCTCGCCAACATGTGCGGCAGCTGGGCCTTTTGCACCGACGACGTGTACTGGGCGCTGGACGCCGTGCCCGCCGAGTGCACCCTGTGGGAGGCGGGAGGCGAGATCGCCCGCTACGCCGGCGAAGGGGAGGGCAGCCTGCTCCTTGCGCGGGACAGCTTCGGCGAGGCGCTGGCCCCCTGGCTGGCCCAGGGCTTCGCGGAGGCCACGGTGCTCCACGGCAATCAGATGCAGCCCGAAACGCTGCTGGAATGGCAGCCCGAGGTGCCGGACGTGGTGGTGCTGGAGGTGGCCGAACGCTTTGCCGATAACCTCCCTGGGCGGCTGGAGGCCCTTCGGCAGTGGGCCGAGGCCGCGGGCTGAACCGCGGCGGTTGCGCTTTTGCCCCCGCGGGGGTATAATAGGCCGCGGAATTTGACGAAACGACCCGAAAGGAGGAGGAGGCATGGCCGAATTCATCACCCACAGCCGCGCCGAGACGGTGGAGTTGGGCAGAAAGCTGGCTCAGCATCTGACGCCGGGCACCCTGGTGTGCTTCACCGGCGGCCTGGGGGCGGGCAAGACCGCCTTCACCGAGGGGCTGGCGGCGGGCCTGGGCTGCACCGACCCGGTGAGCAGCCCCACCTTTGCCATCGTGAACTACTACCGGGGGCCCCGGCCCCTGGCCCACTTTGACCTCTACCGCATCAGCAGCCGGGAGGACCTGGAGACCGCCGGCCTCTACGACTATCTGGACGAGGGCGCGGTGGTGGCCGCCGAGTGGAGCGAGAACTTTGCCGGCCTGCTGGCGCTGGAGCATCCCGTGCGGGTGGACATCCGCCACGCCGGCGGCGACGAGCGGGCCATCACCATCGAGGGGGTGCAGCTGTGATCACCTTTGGGCTGGACAGCGCCGGCCGCACCGCCGCCGTGGGCGTGATGCGGGACGATGAGCTTTTGTACGAGGCCTTTCTCAGTGCAGGCCACACCCACAGCGAAGTGCTGATGGAGCTGGTGGACGGGGCTTTCAAAGCCACCGGCCTTTCCCCCGCCGGCGTGGACCTGTGGGGCGTGTGCGCCGGGCCGGGCAGCTTCACCGGCCTGCGCATCGGCCTTGCCACGGTGAAGGGGCTGGCGCTGGTGCACGGCGCGCCCTGCGCCGCCGTTTCCACCCTTGAGGCCCTGGCCTTCGGCTGCCCCGCGGGCAAGGGCGCCGTCCTGACGGCGCTGGACGCCCGCCGGGGCGAAGTGTACTGGGCGGCCTTCGACCTGGAAAGCCGCGCCCGCCTTGCGCCGGACGCCGCCTCGCCGGTGAAGGAGCTGGCGCAATTTGTGGAAAATTGCAAAAAGCCGCTCTTTTTTGTTGGTGACGGGGCCGCTCTGTGCTATAATGAATACGGCCGGGCGCCGGGGGTCCTCCCCTGCCCGCCCGCCCTGGGGCTTTGCCGGGGCGCGGGGGTGTGCCTTGCCGCCCGGGCGGTGGACGCCCGGGGCGGGGCCGTGCCCGCCGCCTCCCTCGCGCCCAGCTATCTGCGGCTGAGCCAGGCCGAGCGGGAGCGCGCCGCGCGGGGCCAGGCCCTGCGCCCGTAAATCAAAACGACCACCGACGGAGGATGTTTTCAGATGCCTAAACCCATCGCCCTCGCCGCCGACCACGGCGGCTTTGAATTGAAGGAAGCCGTGCGCGCCCATCTGGACGAGACCGGCGTGGCCTACAAAGACTTCGGCAGCTTCGACGGCGCTTCCTGCGACTACCCCGACATGGCCGAACCGGCCTGCCGGGCCGTCGTGGCCGGAGAGTGCGGCAAAGCGCTGCTGTTCTGCGGCACCGGCGTGGGCATTTCCATCAGCGCCAACAAGATCCACGGCATCCGGGCCTGCTGCTGCTCCGACGCCTTCAGCGCCGAGTACACCCGCCGCCACAACGACGCCAACGCCCTGTGCATGGGCGGCCGCGTGGTGGGCGCGGGCCTTGCCATCTATCTTGCCGACCTTTTCCTGAACACCCCCTTTGAAGGCGGCCGCCATCAGCGCCGGGTGGACAAGATCGCCGCCCTGGAAGAGCGGGGCTGACAGCATTTCGCAGGCAAAACGCGGGGGCAGCCCCGCGTTTTGACGATAGACAAACACCAATCACATAAAGTAAGGAGCGGTCAGTATGAGCAAAGCACCCATGATTTTGGATCACCCCCTGGTCCAGCACAAGATCAGCCTTCTGCGGGACAAGAACACCGGAACGAAAGAATTCAAGGAGCTGGTAGGCGAGATCGCCACCCTGCTTTGCTACGAAGCCACCCGCGACCTGCCCACCAAGGAAGTGGAGGTGGAGACCCCCATGGGCGTGGCCAGGTGCAACGTGCTGGCGGGCCGCAAGCTGGCCCTGGTCCCCATCCTGCGCGCGGGCCTGGGCATGGTGGACGGCATGCTGACCCTGCTGCCCGCCGCCAAGGTGGGCCACATCGGCATGTACCGCAACGAGGAGACCCTGGAGCCCGTGGAATACTACTGCAAGCTGCCCAGCGACATCGCCGAGCGGGACGTGTTCGTGCTGGACCCCATGCTGGCCACCGGCGGCAGCGCCTGCGACGCCATCACCCAGATCAAGAAGCGGGGCGCCCGCAGCATCAAGTTCCTGGGCATCGTGGCCGTGCCCGAAGGCATCAACAAGCTGCGTGAGATGCACCCCGATGTGGACATCTATGTGGGCGCCCTGGACGAGGGCCTGAACGACATCGGCTACATCGTGCCCGGCCTGGGCGACGCGGGCGACCGCATCTTCGGCACCAAGTGATCTTTGCTCCCATCCATCCCGAAAGGAGGTGCTGACCCTTGCGGCACCTGTTCAAAAGCCTGTTCATGACTCTGGTGGTGACCGCCGGCGCCGTTCTGGCGATGCTGATCCTGCTGAACCACTCCTTTTTCGACGCCCGGGTCAACACCATCACCTTCTGGTGCATCGTGGCGCTGCTGGCCAGCATCTGGGGCGCTTTCGCCGGCGAGGTGCGGGAAACGGCGAAGGCCCAAAAGCCCGAAAAACCCTCTGGGGACGCTGTGGAAAAGCTGGTGGACGCCGCCGCGCTGAACGAGGCCGGCGGCGAGGCCCAGGCCCCCTTCGCGGAGGCCGCGCCCCCCGCGCCCGAGGAGGCGGCCCCCGCCGCCCCGGCAGGCGTGGCTGAAACAGCGGGACAGGCGCCTTCCCCCGCCCCGGCCCCCGAGGCCCAGGCCGAACCGGAACCCCCGGCCCCCGAAAAAGCCGCCCCGGCGAAAAAACGCGCGCCCGCGGCCCGCAAAAAGCCCGCGGCCAAAGCGCCAAAGGCCGAGGCCGATGCAAAGCCCGCCCGCCGCAAAAAGGCCGCCCCGAAAGACGGCGAGCCCGCGCCCCAGCCTGCCGCCCCCGCCCCGCAGGAGCAGCCGGAGGCGCCCGCCGCCTCCCCCGTCCCTGCGCGGGGCCAGCGGCTCACCGCCGCCCAGCGGGCCGAACAGCAGCAGAAGGCCCAGGAGGAAAAGCTGCGCCAGCTGCAGCAGGCCGCCCGCCAAAAACAGGCCGAGCGCGCCCGCCGGCTGGAAGAGGAGGACGCCCGCCAGCAGCAGAAGCTGGCCGAACTGCAGGCGGCCGCCGCCAAAAAGCACGGCGGCTACACCCCCTCGGAACCCAAATAAAAAAACAGCGCCCGGCTGTGCGGCAAGGCACAGCCGGGCGCTGTTTCGTTTTGCGCGGTCAGTGACGCACGGCGTTGTAGACGTGCTCCACCTCGGCGGGGTCGTCCCCGAAGATCTCCACAGGCTGAGAGAAGTCCAGATTCATGAGGCCCAGAATGCTCTTGGCGTCTGCCACAGCGCCCTTCAGGTCCTGCACGCTGATCTCCTGCCGGCACTGGGCCGCAGCGGTCACGATGTTGTGTACCTGCTTGAAGCAGGTGACCTTGACAGGTTTCGTCATCATTCGTCCCTCTTTCGTCCGAAATGCCGTCCGGCCCCTTGCGGCGCCTGCGGCCGCCGGTGCGCCGCCTTTCCCCGCGGCGCCTTCGGCTGGGGTTATTATAGCACACAAAAAATCCATTTGTACATTTTTGGTTTTGATTTCTACCACGTGAACGAAACCCGCTTTTTACCAGCAGATTATTTTGTTGCATTTGCCGTGATCTCACTTTTATGCTCTACTGGATTGCAACAAAACTCCATTTGTTTTTCACATTTCCCGCCCGGCGGCGGCTTTGGACCGTTCCCCTCGGTGTTTTTTGTTGCAAACAGGCGGGATTTCTGCTATATATATTGTGAGGCGTTTTGACCTCAAATCCAATGTTTTGAAAGGTTTGATGATTTTTGGATACCCCTGGCCCCAGTATTTACATCGCAATGGTCCTTCTGGTCGCCTGCTCGGCATTTTTCTCCGCCAGTGAGACGGCCATCTCCTCCTTCAACAAGATCCGCATGCGCAGCAAGGCGGAGGACGGCAACAAGCGGGCGAAAACAGCCCTGAAGGTGGCGGAGGATTTCGACAAGACCATCTCCACCATCCTCATCGGCAACAACATCGTGAACATGGCCAGCGCCTCGCTGGCCACCGTGGCGGCCACCGCCCTGTGGGGCCCCACCAGCGGCCCGGCCATCGCCACCTTCGGCATGACGCTGCTGGTGCTGATCTTCGGCGAGATCCTGCCCAAGAGCTTTGCCAAGGACAGCCCCGAAGCCTTTGCCTTGCAGGTGGCGGGGGTCATTGCGTTTCTTCGCACGCTGTTTTCGCCGGTGGTGTGGTTCTTCGTCAAGCTCAAGCAGCTGCTCACCGGCCGGCGCTCCGCCGGGCTGGAACTGCAGCCCAGCGTGACCGAGGATGAGCTGAAGACCATCATCGACACGGTGGAGGAGGAGGGCGTGCTGGACAGCCAGGAGACCGAGATCATCCAGTCTGTCATCGAATTCGACGACATCACCGTGCAGGAGATCCTGGTGCCCCGGGTGGACATGGTGGCGGTGGACGTGAACGACCCTGTGGACGAGATCGTGAACACCGTGCTGGACAACTCCTTCACCCGCATCCCGGTGTATGAGGGGGACATCGACCACATCATCGGCATGCTGCACACCCGCGACCTGTTCGAGTGCCTGGCCCGCAGCAAGGCCATCGACGTGCGGGCCATGTGCCGCGAGCTGCCCTTCGTCTACCGCACCAAGCGCATCAACGACCTGCTGGCGGAGTTCCGCCGCCAAAAGCAGCACATGGCCATCGTCACCGACGACTACGGCGGGACGCTGGGCCTGGTGACGCTGGAGGACGTGCTGGAAGAACTGGTGGGCGAGATCTTCGACGAGACCGACGAGGTGGAAGAGCTTCCGGTGCAGCAGCTGGAAGAGCACCTGTTCCGGGTGGCGGGCGAAGCCAACGTCTACGACGTGTTCGAGGAGCTGGGCGTTTCCACCCGCAACTTCGACAGCGATTTTTCCAGCACCGCGGGCTGGGCGCTGGAGTGCCTGGAGCACATCCCCGCCCCCGGCGAGAGTTTTGATTATGAGAACCTGCACGTCACTGTGGAGCAGGTGGAGGACAAACGCATCCTCTCGCTGCTCATCCGGCTGATGCCCAAGGAGGACGGGCAGGACTAAGCGAGGTGTTTTTGGTGAGCGAGTATCCCATCCCCCGGGGCTATGTGCCCTGCCTGGGCCTTTACGACACCCAGAAGGCCATTGGCATGATCAAGCAGGCCTTTGAGGTCAAGCTGTGCGCGGCGCTGCACCTCAAGCGGGTCACCGCTCCCCTGTTCGTGGACCCGGCCCTGGGCCTGAACGACGATTTGAACGGCGTGGAGCGCCCGGTGAGTTTCGACATCCCCGCCGCCGGCGTCAGCGCCCAGGTGGTGCACAGCCTGGCCAAGTGGAAGCGGCTGGCCCTGCACCAGTACGGCTTCCGGCCCGGCAACGGCCTTTTGACCGACATGAACGCCATCCGCCGGGACGAGGAGCTGGATAACCTCCACTCGGTGTATGTGGACCAGTGGGACTGGGAAAAGGTCATCGGCGCGGACCAGCGCAACCGGGAATATCTGCACGCCACCGTGCAGAACATCGTCTGCGCCATCAGCTCCACTTTGGACGAGCTGAAGTGGCAGTTTCCCCAGCTCACCGGCAGCCTGCAGCGGGAGGTGGCCTTCGTCACCAGCCAGGAACTGGAGGACCGCTGGCCGGACCTTGCCCCCAAAGAGCGGGAAAACGCCTTTGCAAAAGAGCACCGCACCATCTTCATCGAGCAGATCGGCGGCAAACTGAAAAGCGGCAGGCCCCACGACGGCCGCGCGCCGGACTACGACGACTGGAGCCTCAACGGCGACCTTTTGTTCTGGCACGAGCCGCTGCAGTGCGCGGTGGAGATCAGCAGCATGGGCATCCGGGTGGACCCGGCGGCCCTGGACCGGCAGCTGACCCTTGCAGGCTGCGACGGGCGGCGGAACCTCGCCTTCCACAAGATGCTGCTGGCGGGCCAGCTGCCCCTGACCATCGGCGGCGGCATCGGCCAGAGCCGGCTGTGCATGCTGCTGCTGGAAAAGGTGCATGTGGGCGAGGTGCAGGTGAGCATCTGGGACGCCGCCACCCGCGCCGCCTGTGAACAGGCGGGCGTCCCCCTGCTGTGAAAAAGATACATATGCAAAGCGTCCCCCATGGGCTTTGGCCCGCGGGGGACGCTTCTTTGTTTTTCACAGCAGGCGGCGCAGCACGCTGCCGGGCGCAAGGGTTCCCAGCCGCGCCCCCACCGCCGAAAGGAAGTGGGCGTCGGAGGAGGCAAGCACCTCCAGCCCCGGCGGCAGCAGGCCCCTCCGCTCGTACTCGGCGGCCAGGTCCGGCCTGCGCAGTTCCACCGCGGCAAAGCCCGCTTCCGGCGGCAGCATGCCCAGCATGGCAAAAACGGAATAACTCTCGGCGTCGGCGTGGGCGGGCACCGGCTCGCCCCCCAGGGCCCGGCAGCGGGCCGCCGCTTCCTCCAGCGGCCAGCCGCAGGCGGCGGTGAGCAGCTTGTCCACCTTGCCCTGCACCCGGTCCTCCTCGTCCATCACCCACTGCTCGCCCCAGATCGCCGGGTCGCAGGGCAGCGCCGGCAGCGCGGCGTAGAGAGCGCGGCCGTATTCCAGCGCCGCCTCCACCGTTTTGAAGTAGCAAAGCAGGTGCACCTCCTCGGCGGTGGTGACCTCGAGGCCCGGCAGAAGGCGCAGGCCGTACTCCCGGCAGGCCTTTTCGGCGGCGGGCAGGTTGAGGGCGCTGTTGTGGTCTGTGATGGCGATCAGCTGGGCCCCTGCCAGCTTTGCCAGCCCCGCCACGGCGGCGGGGGTCATGTCCCGGTCGGCACAGGGGGAAAGGCAGGTGTGCAGATGCAGGTCGTACCGCATGGCCTGTTCCCCCCTTTCCCGTTCAAAGCCCCATGGCTTTTGCCAGGGCGAGGCTCGCCTCAAATTCCGGCAGGCCGGTGGCCAGCACCTGCACCCCGTTCTCCTGTGCCCGCTGGCGGGCCACCTCGTCCAGCTGCGCGCCGTGGCAGAGCACGATGCAGGCACAGTCCGCCAGGGAGGCCACCGCCACCGCGTTCACGTTGCCCATCACGGTGAACCAGGCGTCCCCTTCCTTCGCCCGGCCCATGGCCCAGCTGAGCAGGTCGCCGGTGAAGATGCCCTCAATTTCCCGCCCCTCGCCGGGCACCAGCGGCTCAAAGCCGCACAGGTTGGGCAGGTCCTTCGTGTTCATTTGCCCGCCCCTCCTTTTCTCTCCCCCGCCTTCAGCCGGGCTTCCAGCTGGCGGCAGCGCAGCAGCACGCAGTCGGCCACCTGGCCGGCGCCCCGCACCACGTCCTCCGCCAGCGCCTCGCAGCTGGGCGCGCCGCAGGCGCCGCAGTCCAGCCCCGGCAGGGTCTTGAGGATGGTCTGCATCCGGTTATAGCGCTCGAACCGCTCGCCCCGGGTGGCTCCCAGTTCCAGCACCGGGGCGTAGGTGAGGTCGGTGTCCCACAGCATCTCGGTGGGGATGCTGCCGGAAAGGCGCTTCACCGTGCCCGCCACCGTGCGCTGCATCCGCTTGAGCTTAGTGCGGGCGATGTAGGGGTTTTCCAGCTGCAGCGAACCGCCCAGACACCCGCCGGGGCAGGCCCGCAGCTCCACAAAATCGATTTGGTCATATTTTTCGTCCTCCAGGTCCTCCAGCACCCGGATGATGCTCTCCATGCCGTCGGCCACCAGGTGGTTCTCCACCCCGGAAAGGCAGAGCGCCTCGCCGCCGCTGGCCGCCCAGGCAAGGCCCGCTGCCCCCGCCGCCGCCCGGTGGGGCGGAGTGTGGCTGCCATCCAGCAGGGCCAGCCGGCTGGGGTAAATTTCCGTCACCGACACCGCCCCGTCCAGGGCGCTGCGGCTGCTGCCCACCGGGGCCCGGCGCATGGTCACCTTGGCCGGGCAGGGCACGATGGCGATGCAGCCGATCTTCTCCGGGGGCAGGCCGGTCTTTTGGGCTGCCTGCCGCTTTGCCATGCGGGCCGCCAGCTCCATGGGCGGCACCAGGGGCAGCATGTGGTCGATCAGCTCGGGGAACCGCACCCGGATGAGCCGGGTCACCGCCGGGCAGGCGGAGCTGATGACCGGACGCGCCGCGCCGCCGGTGGCCATGATGCGGCTGGTGGCGTCGCTAATGAGTTCGGCGGCAGCGGCCTCCTCGAACACATCGTCAAACCCTGCCCGGCACAATGCGTCCAGAACAAGGTCCTGGTTTTTCTGATGGTTGTACTGCACATAGAGGCTGGGCGGCACAATGGCCACCCGGTACTCAAAATGCCCCAGCAGGGCCAGCGGGTCGCTCACCGCCCGCTTGGCACGGTGGGGGCACAGCCGGATGCACTCGCCGCAGTCGATGCAGCGCTCCGCCTCGATCACCGCTTTGCCGCCCCGCACCCGGATGGCCTGGGTGGGGCAGCGCTTGATGCAGTTGGTGCAGCCGTTGCACAGACGCGTTTCCAGCGTGACCGAATGCACGAATTGGTCCATGATCTCCTCCAAAAACAGCCCGCGCCGGGCCGTCCGTTCAGTCGATGTTCACCCGCATGGTGATGGTGGTGCCCACCCCCACGGTGGACTGGATATCGAATTCATCGGTGTAGCGCTTCATGTTGGGCAGGCCCATGCCCGCCCCAAAGCCCAGGCTGCGCACCTCGGCGCTGGCAGTGGAAAATCCCTCCTGCATGGCCTGCTCCACGTCCGGGATGCCGGGCCCCCGGTCCGAGAGGACCATCTCCACATCATCGTCGTCGATGGCCACGTCGATGCGTCCGCCCCCCGCGTGGATGGCAAGGTTTATCTCCCCTTCATACAGGGCGATGGAGATGCGCCGCACCGCCGCCGCGGGCACGCCCAGCTTCTTCAGGGTGGCCTTTAAATCGGCGCTGGCCTCCCCCGCCCGGGCGAAGTCGTCGCCGGGCACGGTGTATTCCAGCCGGATGGGTTCGCTCATGCCATCTCTCCTCCCCGCAGGCCCTTTTCATAGAGCCTGCCGCAGGCCGCGAACATGGGCAGGTCGGTGGAAAGCACCGCCATACCCCGCGCCGCCGCCATTTCCACGATCTGCTCCTGGGGCTGCTTGCCCCGCACGAACACGATGCACACCATGTCCATCATCTCGGCGGTGCGCACCACCTGGGGGTTGTTCAGCCCGGTGAGCAGCACCGCCTGGTCCTTCACATAGGCCAGCACGTCGCTCATCATGTCGCTGCCGCAGGCCGCGTGCACCTGAACGTCCAGGTCCGCATCGGGCGTGTGCAGCCGCGCGTTCAGAATGTCTCTCACCTCTTTGATGGTCATTCCAGACCCTCCCCTCTTTTCCCCTCGGGCGGCCCGGCCGGCCGCCCCTTTCTTATTATTATAAAAGATGCCCCACCCCGTGGCAAGGGTCGAACCGTGACATTTTTAACAGTTTTTTATCAACTGCCGCTTCAATTTTATACGGCCTTCCGATGTTTATTTGTTTAATTTGTAACAGCCTTCTGGTATAATGGACATATATGGGCAGGGACCGCTGCCCCCGTGAACGACCTTCAGGAGGGATACTATGAGGCACTTTTCCACCGTGCCGTTTTCCGGCACACCCGAGCAGGAAGGGCAGTTGAAAGCCTGGCTCGACGAGAACAAGGACACGCCGGGCGTGGTGATGCCCGCCCTGCAGAAGGCCCAGGAGATCTACGGCTACCTGCCCATCGAGGTGCAGCGCATGGTGGCCGAAGCGCTGGGCAAGCCCCTGGCCGAGATCTACGGCGTGGCCACCTTCTATTCCCAGTTCAGCCTGACGCCCAAGGGCAAATACCGCATCAGCGTGTGCCTTGGCACCGCCTGCTACGTGAAGGGCAGCGGAAAGCTGTATGAAAAGCTGCAGGAGAAGCTGGGCATCGCCGGCGGCGAGTGCACGGCGGACGGCAAGTTCAGCCTGGACGCCTGCCGCTGCGTGGGCGCCTGCGGCCTGGCCCCGGTGCTGATGGTGAACGACGACGTTTACGGCCGCCTGACGGTGGACGATCTGGACGGCATCCTGGCGAAATACCCCGACTGACAAGGCCAAAGGAGGGCGCGCGGTGCAGGAACTTTCGATGAACCTGTTGGACGTGGCCGAAAACTCGGTGGCCGCCGGCGCGAAGCTGGTGCGCATCGAGCTTTCGGTGGACGAAGAAGCCCGCCGCCTGCGCCTTGCCATCGCCGACGACGGCAAGGGCATGGACCCGGAGCTGGCGAAACGGGTCACCGACCCCTTCTGCACCAGCCGCACCAGCCGCAAGGTGGGGCTGGGGCTGCCTTTTCTGAAGATGGCGGCCGAGCTCACCGGCGGGCGGCTGACGCTGGAAAGTGAAGAGGGCAGGGGCACCACGGTGACGGCGCTTTTCTGCACCGACCACATCGACATGCCGCCTTTGGGGGACGTGGCCGCCAGCGTGGCGGGCCTCATCCAGTGCAGCCCCCACATTGATTTTGTGTTCACCCTCACCGGCCCGGGCGGCGCTTTTTGCGCCGACACCCGCGAGATGCGGGACATCCTGGGCGGGGTGAGCCTGGCCGAACCCGAAGTGGCCCTGTGGCTGCGGGAGTATCTGGCCGAACACATCCGTGAGATTTTAAAAAAGGAGTAACGCTTTATGAAGAGTTTGCAGGAACTGGCGGCCATCCGGGACCGGATGCGCCAGACCGTGAATACCCGCGAGCCGGGTGAAAACCCCATCCGCGTGCAGGTGGGCATGGCCACCTGCGGCATCGCCATGGGCGCGCGGCCCGTTCTGAACGCTTTCACCGAGGAAGTGGCCCGCCGGGGGCTTTCCGGCATCATGGTCACTCAGACCGGCTGCATCGGCATCTGCAAGTACGAGCCGGTGGTGGAGGTCTTTGTGCCCGGGCAGGAGAAGGTGACCTACGTCCACATGACCCCCGAAAAGGCCGCCCGCGTGGTGGCGGAACATCTGGCGGGCGGGCATGTGGTCACCGAATACACCATCGGCCAGTCCGGCACGGAAGAGTAAGGAGGCAGAGCCAATGTACAGAAGTCATGTCATGATCTGCGGCGGCACCGGCTGCACCTCGTCCGGCAGCGACAAGGTGGCCGCCGCCTTTGAGGCCCAGATCGTCACCGCCGGCCTGGAAAACGAGGTCAAGGTCATCCGCACCGGCTGCTTCGGCCTGTGCGCTTTGGGCCCCATCGTGGTCATCTACCCCGAGGGCACCTTCTACAGCATGGTCAAGCCCGAGGATGTGGCGGAGATCGTGAACGAGCACCTGCTCAAGGGCCGCCCGGTGCTCCGCCTGCTCTACAACGAGACGGTGGCGGAAGACAACACCATCAAAAGCCTGGACGAAACCTCCTTCTACAAAAAGCAGAAGCGCATCGCCCTGCGCAACTGCGGCGTCATCAACCCCGAGAACATTGATGAGTACATCGCCTTCGACGGCTACGCCGCGCTGGGCAAGGCCCTCACCGAGATGACCCCCGACGAGGTCATCCAGGTGGTGCTGGATTCCGGCCTGCGGGGCCGGGGCGGCGGCGGCTTCCCCACCGGGCGCAAGTGGCAGCTGGCCTGCGCCGACCGGGGCAAGGTGGAAAAATACGTCTGCTGCAACGCCGACGAGGGCGACCCGGGCGCCTTTATGGACCGCAGCGTGCTGGAGGGCGACCCCCACAGCGTCATCGAGGCCATGGCCATCGCCGGCTATGCCATCGGCGCGGACCAGGGCTATGTGTATGTGCGCGCCGAGTATCCCATCGCGGTGGACCGGCTGTCCACCGCCATCCGGCAGGCCCGGGAGTACGGCCTTCTGGGCAAGGATATCTTCGGCACCGGCTTCTCCTTTGACATCGACATCAAGCTGGGCGCGGGCGCCTTCGTCTGCGGCGAGGAGACCGCGCTGATGACCAGCATCGAGGGCATGCGCGGCGAGCCGCGGCCCCGCCCGCCCTTCCCCGCCAAGAAGGGCCTGTTCGGCCGGCCCACCATCCTGAACAACGTGGAGACCTACGCCAACATCCCCCAGATCATCCTGAAAGGGGCCGACTGGTTCCGCAGCATGGGCACCGAGAAGAGCCCCGGCACCAAGGTGTTCGCCCTGGGCGGCAAGATCAAGCACACGGGCCTTGTGGAAGTGCCCATGGGCACCACCCTGCGGGAGATCGTGGAAGAGATCGGCGGCGGCATCCCCGGCGGCAAAAAGTTCAAGGCCGCCCAGACCGGCGGGCCTTCCGGCGGATGCATCCCCGCCAGCCTCATCGACACCCCCATCGACTACGACAACCTGATGGAGATCGGCAGCATGATGGGCTCCGGCGGCCTCATCGTCATGGACGAGGACACCTGCATGGTGGACATCGCCAAGTTCTTCCTGGAGTTCACCGTGGACGAAAGCTGCGGCAAGTGCACCCCCTGCCGCGTGGGCACCAAGCGCCTTTTGGAGCTGCTGGAGAAGATCACCAGCGGCAACGGCACCATGCGGGACCTTGAGCGCATCGAGGAGCTGGCCCAGTTCATCAAGGAGAACAGCCTGTGCGGCCTGGGCCAGACCGCCCCGAACCCGGTGCTCTCCACCCTGCAATATTTCCGGGACGAATACCTGGCCCACATCCAGGACAAGCGCTGCCCCGCCGGGGTGTGCAAAGCCCTGCTGACCTACAAGATCGACGAGACGAAGTGCCGCGGCTGCACCCTCTGCGCCCGGGCCTGCCCCGCGGGCGCCATCAACGGCAGCGTGCGCAACCCCCATAACATCGACACCCTCAAGTGTGTCAAGTGCGGGGCCTGCATGGAGACCTGCCGCTTCGGCGCCATCAGCAAGGGTTAAAGGAGGACGCGAACAATGGAAATGGTCAATCTGAAAATCAACAACGTGCCCTGCAAAGCGCCGGCGGGGGCCACCATCCTGGAGGCCGCCCACGAGATCGGCATCACCATCCCCACCCTGTGCTACTTAAAGGAAATTCAGCGCGTGAACGGCGCCTGCCGTGTCTGCGTGGTGGAGGTGAAGGGGGCCAAGAACCTGCTGCCCGCCTGCGTCTACCCGGTGAGCGAGGGCATGGAGGTGTTCACGGGCACCCCCAAGGTGCAGGCCGCCCGCAAGACCAACCTGGAGCTCATCCTCTCCACCCACAACCAGGACTGCATGAGCTGCGTGCGCAGCGGCGACTGCGAGCTGCTGCGGCTTTGCAAGCAGTACGGCGTGGATAAGTCCAACTCCTTCGAGGGCGTGCTGCCCGAGCGGCAGGACGACTACAGCGCCCCCCATCTTTTGAAAGACAACTCCAAGTGCATCATCTGCCGCCGCTGCATCTCCACCTGCGCCGAGAACCAGGGCGTGGGCGTCATCAACGTGGTGGAGCGCGGCTTCAACACCCACATCGCCTGCGCCTTCGAGGGCAAGCTGGCAGACTCCACCTGCATCGGCTGCGGCCAGTGCATCAACGTCTGCCCCACCGGCGCGCTGGTGGAGCGGGACGACACCGACAAGGTCTGGGCCGCCTTGGGCGACCCCACCCGCCACGTCATCGTGCAGACCGCCCCCAGCGTGCGGGCGGCGTTGGGCGAGGAATTCGGCCTGCCCATCGGCACCAACGTGCAGGGCAAGATGGTGGCCGCGCTGCGCCGGCTGGGCTTTGACGGCGTGTTCGACACCGACTTTGCCGCCGACATGACCATCATGGAGGAGGCCACCGAGTTTTTGCACCGGATGAAAGAAGGCGGCCCGCTGCCCCTCATCACCAGCTGCAGCCCCGGCTGGGTGCGCTACTGCGAGACCTTCCACCCGGATTTCATCCCCAACCTTTCCAGCTGCAAAAGCCCCCAGCAGATGTTCGGCGCGCTGAGCAAGACCTACTACGCCCAGAAGATGGGCCTTGACCCCCGGGACATCTACTGCGTCAGCGTGATGCCCTGCACCGCCAAGAAGATGGAGATCAGCCGCCCGGACGAGTGCGCCGCCGGCGAGGGCATCCCCGACGTGGACGTGTCCATCACCACCCGCGAGCTGGCGAGGATGATCCACCGCAGCGGCCTGCGCTTCAACGACCTGCCCGACGAGGACTTCGACCCCGCCATGGGCGAGGCCTCCGGCGCGGGGCACATCTTCGGCGCCACCGGCGGCGTGATGGAGGCGGCGCTTCGCACCGCCGTGGAGACCCTCACCGGCAAGGAAGTGGAGCCGGTGGAGTTCGAGGCCGTGCGCGGCACCCAGGGCGTCAAGGAGGCCACCTATCAGGTGGAGGACCTGACCCTGCGGGTGTGCGTGGTCAGCGGAACCGCCAACGCCGGCAAGGTGCTGGACATGGTGCGCAAGGGCGAAAAGCAGTATGACTTCATCGAGGTCATGGCCTGCCCCGGCGGCTGCGTCAACGGCGGCGGCCAGCCCATCCAGCCCGCCCCCGTGCGCAACTTCACCGACATCAAGGCCCTGCGCGCCAAGGCCCTCTATGACCAGGACGAGCGCAGCGCCGTGCGCAAGAGCCACGAAAACCTGCTGGTGAAGAAGGTGTATGTGGAGTTTTTGGGCCAGCCCGGCGGCAAAAAAGCCCATGAGCTGCTGCACACCCACTACCAGAAGCGGGAGAAGCTGTACTAATTGTAGTATTTCCAAAGAATTATACGAAATATAGCGGCAGGCCTCGCGGCCTGCCGCCGCATTTTTGCCGGTCTGCCCCTCAAAAACATCGGCCTGCGGATATGTTGCAAAGCGTTGCTTGTGGCAACGGGCTGTTCGGCCTACAATAACAGTAACACCGTTGCAAGGAGGTCGTGTTCAATGCTCAGCGAAAACATCAAAGCTGTCAGGAAGGCAAAAGGGCTTTCACAGCAGGAGCTTGCCGTTCAGTTGAATGTGGTGCGTCAGACCGTATCCAAGTGGGAGCAAGGATTGTCTGTTCCCGACTCTGACCTGCTGCTCCGCCTGTCGGAGTTGCTCGGGACCCCCGTGAGCGCGCTGCTCGGAGAGACCGTTACCGAACCGCAAACCGATGAACTGAAGGCGATATGCGCCAAGCTGGAGGTAATTAACCTGCAGCTTGCCCAGAGGGAGGAAAGCCGGAGAAAAGCCCTTCACGGGTCCTTCGTTTTCTTGTGCGCCGTCATCGCCTCCATTTTCGCGGGTTTGTTCCTGCTCCAGAGTCCCTATCTGGAGTGGGACTACAGCGCCCCTGAAACCGCCGTTCTCGGGGTGACGTTCCACTCGTTCGAGTGGCTGTTCGTCAGGGTGGCTCCGCTCGCGCTTCTTGGCGCAGCTGCAGGGGCCTTTCTGACAAGGAAAAAAGAGTAACGCGGCCTGCCCCTGAAGTTTGGTGGTTTTCCCTTACAGGCAGCCGCAAAAAAAGCGCCGGGCGTTTGCCCGGCGCTTTGCTGTTCTGGGTCTGCTCAGTTCAGGATGGTGACCTCGGTCTCGGGGTCGAACAGGTGCACCTTGTGGGGATCGAAGGAAACGACCACTTCGCTGCCGTTCTTCGCCTTGGAGGTGGGGGCCACGCGGGCGGTGAGCTTGTTGCCCTTGTAGTCCAGGTAGAGGTAGATCTCGCTGCCCATCAGCTCGCTGACTTCCACGGTGGCGGTGAGCTTGCAGTCGCTGTGCTTGGCCACGAACTCCTCGTCGTCCTTGATGTCTTCGGGGCGCACGCCGGCCTTCACGGTCTTGCCCACATAGGCGTCCAGCTTGCCGTCGGCGGTCTTTTCGGCGGGCAGAACGATCCTGTCGCCGCTCAGGTCGATCCAGTAGGTGTTGCCGTCCTTGTTCAGAGTGGCGTCCAGGAAGTTCATCTGGGGGCTGCCGATGAAGCCGGCAACGAACATGTTGCAGGGCAGATCGTACAGGTGCTGGGGGGTGTCGACCTGCTGGATGATGCCGTCCTTCATGACCACGATGCGGTCGCCCATGGTCATGGCCTCGGTCTGGTCATGGGTGACGTAGATGAAGGTGGTGGCCAGCTTCTGGTGCAGCTTGATGATCTCGGTGCGCATGCTGGTGCGGAGCTTGGCGTCCAGGTTGGACAGAGGCTCGTCCAGCAGGAAGACGGCCGGGTTACGGACCATGGCGCGGCCCAGAG